>CAZQAZ010000004.1:0-41816 GCA_964591855.1 Candidatus Woesearchaeota archaeon
TATTCCTAGGCCACGTAGATCTCTTAGAAACAGTAGCAAAGTATAAGAGATTCTAATAGCACTATCTATTTATTCCCTAAGGCTTTCTCAACCTTTTTTCTTTATTAAACTTCTCTCTGTCATAGTGCATGAGAACTTCCACTCTACTATAATCCTGATGAAAGTGTTTGATTTTGTAGTTCCAACTCAAAGCTGCATCCAAATTCCACAAAGCAAACTTGAAAGCCCCGAATTGAAGCATCTCAAAGATATGGTCTCTTTCCCAAGGATTCAACCTTCTTTCTCTAGTATATCCTTTAATCAAACTGCCAAGAACTTCAAAATCTATCTTATTGAAACGAAAGCAACTAACCAGGGAAGTAGCTAGATCAAAGAAGCAGAAATCCCTAGTAACCAAATCCCAGTCAATAACTTTAAACACTTTCTGATCCTTAAACCACACATGCTCGAACGTAAATTCATTATGCAACACAGCTCTTGGCAAACTTTTTGGAATCTTCAACAAATTGAGTTCCTTATCAATGTAATCGTATATCCCTCTTACCTTCTTAGGGGCTTTCTTAATTTTACATCGGTTCTTTCTTAATAGTCCTCTAAGATAGTTTAAATCTTGACGCTCCTTGGACTTTATGTTCAGACCCTTAGTTAGTCTATGTAATCTCCCCAAATATTTACCTAACTCATAAAACATCTTGGGACTAAGTCTTCTATTAGTTTGATGTTTATTAGATCCCTCCAAAAACTCAAAAATTGCAAAGAAGTTATCGTCCACTTTAACATAAGGTCTACGCTCTCTTGTATATATAACCTTTACACATGGATACTTCCTCCTCGATAAATACTTAATCACCCTAAATCCATCTACCACACTTTGTGTCAATGAATCATACTCCTTTAGAAAAAAACTTCCCTTTGTAGTCCTCACAATAAAAACCTTCTGTACGTCCCCAAGTCTTCTTAAACTCCGGTAGGATATTAAACTCCCAATATTATAAAATTCTAGAACATTCCTGATATCCTTGGATAGCATACTAATATAAGCGTATCATGTAACTTAAATCTTTTTCAAACTATAGAAGCTCTTACATATATGCAAATTTTCCTCTTTTTGGGGGTTATTTTTATAAATACTAAAATGCTCTCTTTATAATGCTGGGGGATTCGTATAGCCTGGTCTAGTACTCCAGGTTTGGGACCTGGCAACCCGGGTTCAAATCCCGGATCCCCCTTATTTTGGTGATACAATGTCAAAGCAAGAAGGACTACAAAACAAAAAGGAAAACTTCATAGAGTGGTACATAGAGCTCATACAAAAAGCTGAGCTTGCAGATTATTCTAAAGTAAGAGGATTCAATGTCATAAGACCTTATGCATATGAGATATGGGAAAGATTGACTAAGATACTTGATTCAAAGATAAAAGAAAAAGGTGTCAAAAATGCTTACTTCCCATTGCTCATACCTGAGAGTTTGTTAAAGAAAGAAGCTACACACCTAGAAGGGTTCTCACCAGAAACAGCTTGGGTCACGGAAGCTGGGTCCTCAAAGCTTGATGAAAGACTAGCCATAAGACCTACCTCTGAAACAATAATGTACGACTTGTATTCCAAATGGATAAGATCATGGAGAGACTTGCCTCTAAAACTAAACCAATGGGTTAATGTTGTAAGATGGGAAAAAACGGATCCAAAAGTATTCCTAAGAGGAAGAGAATTCCTATGGCAAGAAGGCCATACAGCCTTCGCTACCAAAGAAGAGGCTGAGAAAGAAGTTAGAGATATAGTTAACATGTATAAAGAGGTCCTTGAGGAGTATTGTGCTCTTCCTGTTACAGTTGGTATTAAATCGCCAAAAGAAACATTTGCTGGTGCAGAATACACAAGAGTAACAGAGCTCGTCATGCCAGATGGAAAAACAATACAAGGACCAGACTGCCACCACTTAGGACAAAAATTCTCAACAATGTTCGACATCACCTTCCTAGATAAAGACGGTGAGAAGAAGTATGTGTGGCAAAACTCTTGGGGTTTCACCACAAGAGTACTAGGTATAATGTTTGGGATACATGGTGATGATAAGGGATTAATTCTACCTCCAAAAATAGCTCCAATACAAGTTGTAATTGTGCCTATATTCACAGAAAAAGACAAGCCTGCGGTGTTGAAAGAAGCTGATGAATTAAAGATAAGACTGGAGGAAGATGGGATAAGAACATACATAGACAGCAGAGAAGATAAAAAACCTGGATGGAAATTCAACTACTGGGAACTTAAAGGAGTACCAATACGTGTTGAGATAGGTACAAAGGACTTAGCAAATGACGAATACACTGTGGTAAGAAGAGATACTTTAGAGAAGATAAAGGTAAGTAGAAAAGATGCTATTGATCGTATCATAAAGCTATTCGATGTAATTCATAACAACATGTACCAAAGAGCAAAAGAGCTAATGGAAAGTAAGACCAAAAGAGTAGACAACTACGAGGACTTTAAAAAGTATGTAAACGGTAACAGAATACTAACTTGTTGGTGTGGAAATAGAAAATGTGAAGACGAAATAAAAGAAGAAACTGGAGCAAGGGTCTCATGTATACCAGATGAGCAAGAGATCTTCTGTAACTGTGTCAAATGTGGAGAACCAGCAAAGTACTCAGTGTACTTTGCTAAGGTTTACTAGAATCCACAAACTTTAAAAATAGAGAACTAAAGATAAATATGAGCGTGATTGAAGATGGGAAGAACAAAGAAAGTAGGGATTGCGGGAAGATTTGGATCAAGATATGGACTTAGAATAAGAAAAAGATTTTTGGAAGTCATGTCAAAAGCTAAACAGAAACATGTCTGTCCTAAATGTCAGAAGAAATCTGTTAAAAGACTTGCTCCTGGAATATATCAATGTAAGAAATGTGGTCACAAGTTCACAGGAGGTGCTTACACACCATGATTTACGTATGTTTTGATTGTAAACATGAAATAACAGACGAAGAACTTGGAAAGAGAATAAGATGTCCATACTGTGGTGGAAAGATATTGTTCAAGAAAAGACCCGAAATAGTTAAGCACGTCAAAGCACGATGATCAAGTCAAAGATTTACTTTGAACTCGAGAATCCCAAACTAATCAAAGAGGTACTAAAAGAAGAGGAAAGACAAAGGTCCAAGTCCAAGATAAAAGTCCAGGATGGGAAGTTGATCTTGGACATAGAAGCAAGAGATTTCGTTGCACTAAAAGCGACGATTGTACAGTACCTCAAATTGATAGAAACTGCGCTTAATGCGATGAAGGTGAGATAAATGGATGAAAAGGATTTGATACGACTACAAAACCTACAACAACAACTTCAAAGCTTTTCTTTACAAAAGCAGAACCTACAGCTACAAGCTGTCGAGTATGAAAATGCTTTAAAAGAACTTCAAAACTCAAAAGAAGTTTACAAGATAGTTGGCTCAATAATGGTCAAAAAGAACAAAGAAGAAGTTGAGAAAGAGTTAAAAGAGAAAAAAGAATTAAATGATATGCGGTTGGAGTCTTATAATAAACAAATCAAAAAGATAACCGAAGAGATTCAAGAGTTACAAAAGAAGTTATTAAGTAAGAAATAAGGTGAAGCGATGGAAGTGAGAACCATGACAGATGAGATAATAAGAGAAGCCATTAGTCTGCTTACTCAGATAAAAGAAGACAGGTTTGCTCCTAGAAATGTAAGGAATATGGCTGAGGAAGCCATAAACATCTTAAAAGAGGATGGGGATTTGGACATTAATATAGATAAAGTAATCCAAATGTTGGACGAAATATCAAACGATCCAAACATAGACATGGCTATAAGGACTATGATTTGGAATGTCGTGTCTGTCCTAGAATCGCGATAAACTTTATATACTAAAAACTCTAAAAAATAATAAGAGGTGACAAAATGATAAACAAAATCAAAGACAAGGTTTCAAAGGTTCTTCCACTAAAGCCTTCTATGGATGAAGGTGAGTACATAGAGATAGACACAGACGAAGCACAAAGAAAGACAGCTAAACTCTTGGTGAAGTTCTTTAACCTTACAGATTACAATGATATTAAGCCTATCTTAGATTCTATAAGAGAAGGTTACTCTATATGCTTAATAAAAGTCAAGACATTAAGGGAGAAAGATTTGACAGACCTCAAGAGAGCAATTGCAAAGTTAAAGAGGACATGTACTGCTGCACAATGTGAGATAATTGGTATAGACGAGAACTACATAATCACAGTACCTGACTTCGTAGACGTGGTAAAAGGAACAGCACCTGTCAACCTCAAATTCTAAATTCTTACAACCCTCTCATTTCTTCTTAACTTATTCCTAACTTCTTAAATCTAAAACTTGATTCATATTAGAAGTAGTGTTGGTAGTAAGAAGGCTGAGATGACAGGAACTGCAGGATAAGGTTGCTTCCTCTTGCCAAGAAGTAGAATAGTAACAACAGCCAAAGACGACAAAAGCACTGAGGTTAAGGAGATGTACAACGAAAAGTCTCTAATGAGTATTATGGAGTAGATCAATGGGAGAATTATATCCCCACCTCCAAGAACTGCTTTTTCCCTCTTCTCCTTTAACACAATACCAGGAATTATACCTAACGACTCATGACTCCTGACTAATGTGACCATATGCTTTGTCCAGAAGACGGACACAACATCATATATTGAAACAAAAGCCAGTACAAGCCAAAATGTTCTAATATTGAACATAGGAACAAATAAGCTAGCAAGACCTGGGAACAACAAAATAGTTACAATCTGCCTAACTATCTCGTCTCTTTCCTTATAGAACAGTATAAGGAGAGTGATAGCTATCAAGATGGCAGGTAACTCTCCAAAAACTACAGACAACGTGAGAGCCATGGAGATCACATATGCCAAGAATATCCAAGCTAGTAATACTCTCCTTAAGTTAAGCTTGAGTGCAAGCAAGAATATAGCAGTGGCAACTAAGATCAATCCAAAGAAATAAACAGGAGCTATATTCCCTCCCTTTGGAGCTTCGATTCCATAGGGAAACTCATTGCTGAAGTAGTGAACACCTACTGCTAACCCTATTAATTGTATCGCCAAGAACAGTACCAACAACTCAAACATTAGCTTTTTATTCTTGTACTTCATCCAACCAACTCCAATTCATCTTAAAAATAGCACCAACAAAAGCATAACTATGAAAAGGATGACACCAAATAAGACTATAATCTTATTCATTGGTATGACGTCTACCTTCTCTTCTTTCTTCCTCGATAACTCTTCTTTGATTATTCTTTCAAGATTATTAATGACGTCCTTGGCATAGTTTAAGTGCATAGTGGCTTCGTCTAAGTTCTTCCGTTTGAAATAGTAGTCCGCAAGCTCAAGGTTCTTCTCGACCTTTTTAGCTTCCCTTTTTGCTCTGAATACACTTATCGAGTTGTAACCATATTTGTTCTCTAAGACAGAAATATCTTGAACTGCATCCATGAATCTTTCTCCTACTTCCTTCCTAAGGGCATCGTATTCCTTTAACTTCAAGGTTTTGCTGAGTTTGTGATTTACTCTTTTCATGCTTTCACGGATTCCATCTTATTTTGATACAAGAAAGAACAGATAAGAAGTATAAGTCTTGGGTTACCACGTGCTTTAAGCCAGATATGCTTTAGCTCCTTTTCTGTGAAGGGCTCCAAACTATTGGACTTCTTCTTCCTTACTTCGTTTAACCTACTTATGACCATGGCTTTAGCTTGGTCATATGTTAGTCCCTTAAGTCTATAGCTCTTCACTACTTTCTTCAGATCTTTATTCGATATTATAAATTCATAAGTTTCAGGTGTTGTGGTTATGAGTATACTATTGCCAGCTTTGTATAACTTCAATAGTTCATTCATAATCTTTTCTAGAAATTCCTTACTCGTTAGCTCCACAGTCTCTATAGCTATTGTGGATTTCTTTTTCTTCTGAGCTCTCTCTTTAAGAGAAGTTAGTATCCTTGGTCCAAACTTATACTCTTCTACATTCTTTAGATCTTTGATAAGCATTTTAAGAATCAAAGTTCTCCCTACACCCCTTTCACCATAGATTATGAAGAAGAAATGCTTTCCCTTGATCTGCTTTTTAATCTCGTCTACAATCTTCTTTCTTTCAGGTGCAAACTCATCTTTTCTTGGAGCAACAAAAACAAATGGATTCTTAGGTAGCGCCATATATCAAATAATAGGCTACCAGTATATAAATTTTGGGCTGTGGGGGAACTCAAAGCCACCTGTTTCTAGAGTGTTTTCCAATTGAAGATCGACCAGGGGGACAAACTATGCACTTACTATAGAATCGCATTGTTGGCTCTAGAAGTCGCTCTAGAAGCATGCGCTAGTAAGTCTCTGTCTCTCCAGTCCAATAGACCAAGTCTATACTTCTCTCCCTTATCATCTAAACCCTCAAAGTTCTTGAAGGAGATATAATCCCTACAATCCCGGATAGTTAGATCTATACACTTATCAAATTGCCTTTTAACTAACATCCCATCCTCTAAAGAGTACATCCTTTTATAGAACATAAAAAACGCCCCTAAAACCTCCGGCTTTTTAACGGAAGCTGTGTACTCCTCTACAAATCTTTTCTTAGACTCCCAATCCTCACCAGCCTTATAGAGGGTTAGATCATATACGCCAATCCTATACCTACCATACTCCTCTTTTAGTGCGCTACCTTCTGACTCAATATGATTAACTATATCTTCTATCCCAAGCTTCGATACATCAACATACCTAACTAGAGATCTTACCTGCTCATAAAAGGAGGATCCAAGTATGACACTTAAATCCAGTTCTACACCTCTACTATCTCCATGACCACTTAATCCACCATCCAAAACTACCAAAGAAGGTATTTCCCTCCTTAGTCCATCGGCTATAAAATAACTAATAACTCCTTCTCTACAGGGAAACCCATATACAAGAATACACTCTCCAGCGAAATCTCTACCATCGAATCTCTTAGATAAGATATCAAGGAGTTCTGGAGCTCTTTGATCTTGGATACTTTGATCCATAGGTGTTTCACGCAATATAGTTTTATAAATTTTACTTTAGATGTTTAAGATTTCGACTTTAGAGACATACTTCTTCATGACTTGGGCTATGCGCTCAAGATCTTGCCGCCTGAGTGGTTGGACTTTACTTGCGGTTGGGTCAAGCGTATATTTGTTTGAGAATTGCTGGAGGTGATAAAGCTTAGCTCCCTTGATTTGTTTTCCAATCTCTTCATAGTCTTCAAGAGTAAGCTTTGGCCAAGCCGTAGTTCTAAAGACGTAGTCTACTTTTGAAGACATTATGATCTTTATGCTTTCTTTAAGCAGGTCTGTGTCTACGTCCACACCCACCACATCTTTATACTTGCTAAATGGTGCTTTAACATCCATAGCAATAAAGTCCAACAAACCCTTCGATAAGAGTTCCTTTATCATCGAAGGGTTTGAACCGTTTGTGTCAAGCTTAACAAGGTAGCCCATTCTTTTTATTTTAGATATAAACTTGGGAAGGTCTTTTTGGAGAGTGGGCTCTCCACCTGTTATCACCACACCATCTAACAAACCCATTCTGTCTTTGAGGAAGTTTAGTATTTCTTCTTCAGGAATGTGTGGCCTTTTATTAAAAACAAGTTCATAGTTATGACAGTACACACATCTAAAATTACACCAAGGTGTGAAGATTATGCATGCTACCTTGCCAGGATAATCTAAAAGAGTAAGCTTCTGCAGCCCAGCTATGATCATGCTTTCACTCAGCAGACTCCACAGCTGTTATTGCTTTGTCGAAGGTCTTTCTGTCTTCGAACTCTGCTTGCTTTCCATCGTTCCACTGAGATACAGGTCTTATGTAACCCACAACTCTTGAGTACACTTCACATCTTGTTCTCTTTGCTTCGACGTTCTCTTTCTTCATAGTATCACCCCTCAGCAACTTTTATTCCCAGTTCCTCATCACATATTGGACAAAACTCATGCTCTCCAGGAATATAACCATGTATTGGACATATGCTAAATGTGGGCGAAAGAGTGTAATAAGGAAGTCTATACCTAAAAGCTATAGTTCTTACAAGTCTTTTAACAGCCTCTATAGATGGCGCCTTCTCTCCTAAGAATATATGTAATACAGTTCCTCCCGTATACTTTATTTGTAGAAGGTCTTGTTTATCAAGAATCTCAAATAAATCATCGGAGTAATCTACTGGGAATTGAGACGAATTGGTGTAATAAGGTGCCGCTCCTAGTTCTCTGTAGTTTTTCTCATTTGCAACTATTATGTCTGGATATTTCTCTTTATCTAATCTTGCAAGCCTATACGATGTACCTTCGGCAGGTGTAGCTTCAAGATTATATATGTTCCCTGTTTCTTCCTGGTAGTCGCTTATCCTCTCTCTCATGTAGTCCAAAACTTTAACAGCAAACTTAAGTCCTTCATTGGTTGTTATAGGTTCTCCTATCAAATTCAAGCTTGCTTCATTCAATCCAATAAGACCTATTGTAGAGAAGTGATTCTTCCAGTAGCTACCAAACCCTTGCTTTATGTCCTTGAGGTAGTATTTGGAATATGGGTATAATCCTTGCTCCGTAAACTTCTCAAGGACTTTCCTCTTAATCTCAAGAGACTCCTTTGCTAGATCCATTAATCTTGATAATCTCTCAAAGAATTCATTCTCATCTTTCGATACATAACCAAGTCTTGGTAGGTTTATGGTTACCACGCCTATTGATCCTGTAAGTGGATTTGCACCAAATAATCCTCCTCCCCTCTTTCTAAGCTCTCTATTGTCTAATCTCAATCTACAACACATACTTCTTGCATCTTCTGGCTTCATATCCGAATTAACAAAGTTCGAGAAGTATGGAATACCATATTTAGCTGTCATCTCCCAAACTGGGTCTAAGACTTCATTGTCCCAGTCGAAGTCTTTGGTTATATTATAAGTTGGTATAGGGAATGTAAAAGGTCTTCCCTTAGCATCACCTTCAAGCATGACTTCGGCAAATGCCCTGTTGATCATGTCCATCTCTTTCTGAAACTCACCATAAGTTTTATCCATTATCTTGCCGCCAATAATGACAGGCTCTTTCTTCATGAACTCTGGAACAGATAAGTCCATTGTTATATTAGTGAATGGTGTTTGGAACCCAACTCTTGTTGGAACATTAACATTAAACAAGAATTCCTGCATGGCTTGCTTTACTTCCTTATAGGTTAGATTATCATATCTTATGAAGGGTGCAAGAAGTGTGTCGAAGTTAGAGAAAGCTTGAGCTCCAGCAGCTTCTCCTTGTAGTGTATAGAAGAAGTTAACCACTTGTCCAAGGGCTGTTCTGAAGTGTTTTGCTGGTTTAGTTTCTATCTTACCAGGTACACCACCAAAACCAAGTATAAGGAGTTGCTTTAAGTCCCACCCAACACAATAAGGACCCAAAGTTCCTAAATCATGAATGTGAAAGTCTCCTGATTTATGCTTAGATTGTATCTCCGGAGGGTATATCTTACCTAACCAATAATTCTCCACTAACTTTGATGCAATGTGGTTATTTAAACCTTGTAGTGAGTAAGACATGTTTGAGTTCTCTTTTACTCTCCAATCAGTTTTATTGATGTAGTTGTCTATAATCTCGAACGAAGAGAATAAAGAAGCAAGATTTCTTAGATCACTATGTTGCTTCCTGTATAAGATGTAAGCCTTTGCAGTCCTAGCATGACCATTCTCTATTAAAACCTTTTCAACAATATCTTGTATGTCTTCAACTGTTGGAATTCTGTCTTTAAACCTCTCCTCCGCTATGGCTACAACCTTGTCCGCCAGAGAACTTGCAAGAGTTCTATCCGTTCCTCCAACGGCCCTTGCAGCCTTCCATATAGCATTTGCTATCTTAGCCTTATCAAAACGAACGAGTCTACCATCCCTTTTTCTTATTAATTTTATCATTTTAGAACACCACAATATGTTGTGCTGTATCTAAGTAATAGCTCAACATATTGGTATTAAGCAAAGGAAGTATATAAAGGATTTTATAATCCGAACTATGTTTTGGAAAGGATATGTTTGAGTGAAGCGTGTAATTCCGCAAGCTTACGAGATCTCTCCTTAATAATCTGAGAGGGAAGCTGCTTTAGTTTAGAAGCTTCCGTTCCAGGTCTTGAATAAAACTTTGATATGTTTAAAACTTCTGGCTTTATTTCTCTTATTAAGTCTAAAGTTTGTTTGAAATCTTCTTCTGTCTCAGTAGGGTAACCAACAATTATGTCGGTTGATATCCTTATGTTTGGAATTTCATCTCTGAATCTTTTAACTACTTGTTTAAAGTCTTCAACAGTGTAGAGCCTTCTCATATGTTTTAGCACGATGTTGCTTCCCGATTGAACTGGAATGTGTGCGAACTTTATGATCTTCTCATCCTTGTAAACTTCAACTAACCCATCAACTATCTTCAAAACATGATTTGGATTCATCATTCCATTCCTGATTTTGAACTTTTTATCTATTTTGACTATCTTGGAAAGGAGCTCTACTAAATTTGTACCTATGTCAAAACCATAACATCCATTATCTTGAGACGTGAGATAAAAAGTACTTGCATTTGAACTTTTTATTCTGTTAATTATCTTCTCAGGAGGATAAGACCTTAAAGTTCCTCTTGCGAACTTCGTAGCACAATAAGTACATGCTCCAAGACATCCTTGAGATATTGGAATTATGTCTATGTTCTTGCTCCTTGTTAGGATTAACCTCTCACAGTACTTTGCACTTAGCTCTACGACTCTCTCCCCATTCAAAACTCTTTCGAATATGTTAACCACGTCAAGAACCTGATCTGGTCCCATCATGGAGTAATTTGGAAACTCCTTCTCAAGTCTTGGCTTGTTTATTTTTGGAAGGCAGCCTGCTATTATAACTTTCTCGTTTTTAAGCCTTCTAATGAAATCTACTATCTTATTTTCAGTTGGTCCCTTAACCCCACAAGTGTTAACTATAACAATGTCTGCCTCTTCCAAGTTAGATTCTTCATACTTCCTGCTAAGTAACGTCCTCATGACTTCAGAATCTGCTTGATTAGCTGCACAACCAAATGTAACAATGTTAAACTTTGGTCTCATACTCAGAAGTGAGGTCTAACTGATATAAACTTTGCGTTATTTAGTGGTCTAAATGGATAGCCTTTGGTCCTCTCTTTTATCTCTTCTATGAGATCTTCTGCTTTCATCTCCTTAACCTCTCCAGTCTCCCGAGTTCTGACCGCCAGCACTCCTTTTTCAATCTCTTTGTCTCCTATAACTACAATATAAGGTACCCACTCCTCCTCTGCATCTCTTACTTTCTTTGGAATAGTCTCATTTCTATCATCTACATCTACTCTTATGTTCTCCTTCTCAAGTATGTCTAAGATCTCTTTGGCTTTATCAAGGTGCTTATCTTTAACTGGGCATAATCTAACTTGTGTAGGTGTGATCCATAATGGAAGAGTAGGATTCTTCTTGTGTAAAGCTGTATCAAATAAAGCATAGAGATATCTCTCTATGCCTCCAATAATAGCTGTGTGAAGTATAACTGGATGCTTTTGTTTCCCTTCATGATTTGTGTACTTGATATCAAACCTCTTTGCATTGCCTATGTCCATCTGTACAGTTCCTATCTCTCTTGGAGTTCCAGTTTTGTCTATTATGTGATACTCTATGTTAATAGTCCAATAGAACTCCCCTTGTGGTACAGTACTTATCAAAACAGGCTTCCCTTTGTATTTAACCAGCTCATGTATCCAATCTTTGTTTTCTTCTAAGAACTCTTCAGTAACATTGTATAAGTCCCAGTATTCTCTCCCAAGTTTTTCTATTTCATCGTATATTTTCTTGTGTATGGTCATGAAGAGTTCTTTAGCTTGCTTTTTATCCTTGCAAAAAACATGCATATCTGGCATGAAGAACCTACGAAGCCTAAAAGCAAACACAACCTCTCCACTTTGTTCTAATCTATAAGAGTCTGCTATCTCAAAAGCTCCAAATGGTAGATTTTTGTACGACAATATCCAATCCTTTATCATAGAAAATTGTTGGTGGCATGCAGCATACCTCATTATAAATTCTTTATTTCCTGCCTCCAAGGAATAAAGTCTGTCTCCAAATAGTTTGGCATGCTCTGCTATGGCTGGAAGTCTAACATTGAATAAGTTAGTACCTCTAACTTCATACACTGGAAACTCAAACTTTGAAACTAAATCCCTAACGTAATCTGAGACCAAGTTAAACATCAAAGTAGCTTGTGGTCCATACCTCATGTGTCCCACATCAGAAGCGGGCTCCCAATCAAAGCCAAATTTCTTCATTACTTTTATGTACTCAGGTTCTCCCTTACTTGGAAGCTCTTTCCCGAGAGCTTCCTTCTCAACAAGGGTCTTAAATTCCTCCTCTCCAGGCTTGAAATTGTATTCGTCAACATTGTACAGCTTACCATCAACATCCATTATGTAGAAGTTCTTCTTCAAGCCATGCCTTTTCTCCTCAAGGTTTTCAGTTGCTTTGATCTCTTTACTTAATTCTGCTAGAGGATGTCCTTTAACAGATATGTCAAATTGTTTGTACCAACCAAAAGGAGCGTGCTTTGCTCCAAGTTTCTCAGAAAGAAGTAAGAAAAGCTTCTTTGCGGTGTCCAAATCTGAGAGATTGGAGCTAAGATGTGCATACGGGTAAACAATTATCTCCTTAGCTTTAACTTGATCAACTGTTTTCATTATCTCCTTTACTGCGTTGTCTACAGTGTTTTCATTGTCTCCCTTTTCTATGGCTGTGAAAACTACAAGTGCCTCTTTTCCTTCTAAAGAATAATCCTCTGGGACTTCTTCTGCATTCTTAACTGCCCTCTTTACAGGCTTTACCTTTATCCAGTTGGAGTGCAAAGTTAAGATTTTCATAACTAAAAACTGAAACTCAGCATTTATAAAATTAATCTTTTATTATGATCTTTTTCTTCCTAGAGGTCGTTCCAATTATCTTGATTTTGGATGGTGGAACTTTATACTTCTTTGAAATGAGCTTTACCACTTCCCCATTTGCCTTGTTATCTCTAGGTGGAGACTTAACTCTTATTATGTTGCCATCTATCTCAGAAACCTTAGAGTTTGGAATAACTTTTACCTCTAAACAAATGCTCATACTCACCAACCGTGATCAAGGATGCTAAGAAGGATATTATTATTGAACATATTGATACTTGGTATGCGCCTAACTCAAAAAGATTTATGATTACTGGTATAAAGAGTCCTATTAAAGCAAGAATTATGTATCTAACCTGACTCCTTAAAACTATTTTAATCTGATTGTCCTTGTGGAATATCATACCAAATATCATAATATAGAATGTACCAAGGCTTAAGAGAATTATGAAGAAATCGTTTCTAAATGCAGCGGATAAACCTAATATTAAAGGTAAGGCTGTAAATCTATGCATTCTCTTTTCTGCCAGGAGAATCACGGCAAAGGCTAGCAAAATACCTGCCACAGAGTACCACGACTCCAAGAAAGATATAATTAAAGCTACGAACATGAAAATTACCCAAATGAGCTTATCAAACTTCTTAAACGCTGTTAGGTTCTTCCTTATCTCTTTATCAGAAACTCTTCCTATTAATGTTCCTACTAAGTAAGCAAAAGATGATACAACAAATAGCACCAACAACTGCTCCAACAGCATATTGTTATAAGGGGTTGTTAATTTATAATAGTTTTTATGCCACTAAGTGAGCAGTGAGCGCTGGGGGTGGGATTCGAACCCACGCATCCCGTGAGGGAAACAGGCTCTCAAGGCCTGCGCCGTAACCGCTTGGCTACCCCAGCTTAGTTGGCCAGCTTTAAGTGTCCAACATTAGTATAATCCCATCTTCTATTTTATATTCTTTCCCACATTTTGTGCACTTGAACTTACCTTCTCCATTGCTTTCATATTTGAGCTTGGACCCACACTCTAAACATACCATTATCTCTTCTAGTTTTGATACCGTCTCTTTACTTAGCATGCAAAACTAATGACAGGAGAGAATAAAAAGGTTTTGAGAGGAAAGGAAAAGGGAAGAAAAATTTGTGGGCGTATAGCAAAGGGAATGCATCACCTCCGAAGAGTTAATGCACCCTTGCTAACACGCTTTCCACTATCAATTACAGTGATTTTTAAGTTTAAAAACCTTTTGAGTGGAAAATGCCGGTGAAACTATCAACAGACAGCTTTATAAATAACTATTTCCTTTAATATGTATGTCTGAATATATAGTTCCAATGCAAGCAGTGGGACAAGGGATCCAGGAGATAGACACTCAAGATTCACTTGCACTAGCATATATTCCATTAGATAGAGAACTAAAGAGAATACTTGGAGATAAGGATCTTGGCTTTCTATCACATGAACTTAGGAGAAATGATCTCTTTCCAGGTCTTGAAGACCTTTCTTTAATGAGAGAGAACTCCAATTTATTGATTCTTGGTAGGTTTAGAAGAGACTCCCACTCAAAGTATGTTAATATGTGTAATATAGTAAGAGCTATAGGTCTATACGCGTATTTAAAAGCAAACAATTGCTTAGATTACTCTCTTCAAGGAGAAGGCTATTCCTCGCTCTCTTGATAAGATTTCTTCTGTTGACATCTCAGCTTGACCTATTGCTATAAGTTCTTCATTTATGCCCATTATTGCTACTGTATCTCCTTTTTTTATTCCCGTGTGGAGTTTAACTATACCTGGTATTGCTAACTTTGCTCCTCTTCTTATGGTTTCAACTGCTTTATCAGATGCCCAAACCTTCGGAAGGTGCTCAACTGCTTTCTCTATTGGAAAGATTATTTTCATAAGAGGCTCTTCGTTGCCTTCATCAAACTCTTGTTTTGCATCAACAAGGTCTTGTAATGTGACTAAGTTATCATCTTCCGTGAAAGGTCCAACCCTTGTTCTTCTAAGTTCTTGCATATTAGCCCCCACACCCAACTTAACTCCAAAGTCATGGACCAACTTCCGTATGTAGGTTCCTGCCTCACAACTAACTCTAAAAAGAACATCTCTTCCTTCTATCTCAAGAACCTTTATTTCGTATATGTGTCTCTCCCTTACTCTCCTTTTAACAGCACTCTTCACTGGTGGAAGCTGCTTGATCTTCCCCTTAAAGAATTCAAAAGTCTGTAGTATACCTTCCTTTGGCACGTCCTTATGCAAGTGCATCAAACACACATACTCCTTACCTGCTGTTAGTAAGTATCTTAAAACCTTCGTAGCCTTGTTAAGTGCCACGGGTAGAACTCCTGTTACTTTTGGATCCAGAGTACCAGAATGACCTGCCTTTTTGATACTGAGAATAGATTTTACATGACTCACTACTTCATGAGAAGTGGGTCCTGGTGGCTTATCAAGATTTATTATTCCATAGTTCAAAAGCTCTAACAAGCTTCTTTGTATTGGCTCTACATTTGTGTAATACTTTCTCTTCGTTACCACCTCTCTTTTTATAGAATCATAAGGTAGCATACTTCACTTCTTACCTTTTGTACTTTTAGCCTTTGCGCTTTTAGCTTTCGTAGCCTTTTGCTTCTTTGGCTCTTTTTTAGGCTTAGCTTCCTTTTTCTCGGCTTCTTTCTTTTCCTTCTTCTTAGGAAGTTCCTGTATTATATTAGCCTCTAGCATCTTAGCTAAGATTTTATCTGTAGTATCATTCTTACTGATATCCAACTTGAATGGAAGAAGCTCTAAATGCTTTATGTTGCATCTTCCTCTCTTAACCTCCCCATCTACCAAAACGAAGTTCTCATCTATCTGTTCCACAACGACACAGTATTTTCCAGACTCACTTCCAGCAATTTTCACACAAACCCTTCCAGTCTCTATCATGCCTTATCACCCTTGAAAAGTGTTTTTAAGATTAGCCTTATCACCCTCTTCATCTGATCTTGGCTGAACCTAGTAGTATCAAAAACAAAGTCAAATGGTCTTAGATCATCTATGTCTATACCATACAACTTCTTCCATCTCTCCCTTGAGATCTTAAGCCTGTTCTCTGTCTCACTCTTAACTTCTCTTCTACTCAAGTTCTCTCTCAATGCTATTCTTTTTATAGCAGTGTTAAGATCTACTTTCAAGAAGATCTTAAGATCTGCTTTCTTAATTAAGTGTCCTGCTAACCACGAGTCTATAACAACATCTCCTTTCCTTGCTTCCTTCCTTATCATAGCGTCTATTTTTCTATCTATCTCAGGATGATTCTTAACGAACTTATTCCACTTGATAAATTTATCACCTTTACTATCGTATCCCATTTTAACTGCTAAGTCTCGAAATAGCCCACCAGCGCTCACGTACCTTAAATTAAGATATTTAGAGATGAATCTAGCAACAGTGGATTTTCCTGAACCTGGCATACCAGAAACTATTATTAACATAGACTTCACTCTTTTGGCTTTGTACTCACCTTAGCTCTTATCCTTCTTATCAATTCCCTTCTAGCACAGGAAGCACATAAATTACCCCCAAACATTCTATTAACTACCTTGTTCCTTTTAACTCCATGTAGGACCTTTCCACATGAAGCACACTTTGGAGGCGATTCCTTTTTCTTCTTAAAAGTGAGCTTTACACCCTTAGCTGTTCTCTTGTAGACTCTTTTCATTCGTCTCTGGAAAGGTTTAGGCATTCTTATCACCCTTCTTCTTTTTTCTATAGTACTTAACTACGGCTTGTATTACAGTTGTAGCAATAAGTGAGATTAATATAAATGTTCCTATCCAACCAATATAAGATTTTCCAAAAAGGTTGAATGGGAGATTTATCATTGGAACACCTTCGTATCTCTTCTTTAGGAACGTGAACATAACTAGGTAAGGTACTATTGTTACGAGATTGGGTTTAAAGGTATGCTTAGTCATGTCCATATTAAGCTTTAGCTGTTCATTTAGTAGCTTCTTATACTCTTTAGAGCTTGGATCCAACTCCCTAAGTTTTTTTGTTATGTCTCTTATCTTCTCCCTTGTTTCTTCTACGTAGTCCTGGTCTACCATTAAAAGGTAGACTGCCTGCGAAAGCCCTGTTACTCCAAGGGCTATCAAAGCTATTTCAATTAATGGCGTCACCTTTTACCACCTATCCATTTCGCTATCAAACTCATTTCTTCAGGGTGCTGTCTTTGTAATTGTTCGTAGAAGGTATAAACTATCATAACTGTTAATAGTATACCTGTTCCTCTTGACAAAGCACCAAGAAGGTCTGCAAACGCAGCCAAGAAACCAACGGCCGCACCACCAACTATTGCCATCGGATATATGTAATGTCTTAGCTTCTGCTCGAGTATTCTTGGGTCTCTTCTAAAGCCAGGAAGAGATAGTCCAACCGCAAATATTTGTTCGGCCACTTTAGAAGGATCTTGCCCACCAACTTTCATCCACAACACAGAAAAGAACATAGCACCTATTATCATAAAGGAGCTATAAACAAGTATTGATAGAAGATTATCCCTAGTCAAACCTTGCACGAACAGAGTTCTTATGGTTGGAGGGTTAAGATATTTAACCAATCCTGAAACAGGTACTTGCCTTACTCCCTGTCCTGTCTGCTGGGTTTCATACGTTCCCAAGATAGGCAAGCCTGCGTTATAAAGCATTACACCCCACAGCTGCATGGATGCTATAAGTGCTGCAACAAGAATAACTGGAATGTTTGATGTGTAAAGTAATTTTATTGGCCATCTTATACTAAATCCTCTTATCCTGCTAAACGTTAATGGAATATCTATTTTCACAGCCTGCAAGTAAACTGCTAAAGCAAATACAACTATTGTAGCCACAATCGCTACAAGAGGCCATAGAGCTTCACCCGGAACTCCTTGAGCAATTAATGCTATAATTCTCCATATAGCCCCAACTCTTAACCCCGAAGCATCTTTAAATGGAGACAATGCTCTAACGAATATTGACTTTGAGACACCAGCTGCAATGAAAAGGGATATACCTGATCCTATTCCCCACTTAGATACTACTTCGTCTAGCAATAGTAGTAGAAAGCCGCCAACGATTAACTGCAAGATAAGAGCTGCTGTGTTTATGGGAAGACCTCCTGCAGCAGGTAAAGCTCCAGATAAGACATATCCTGCATTCTCCACGACTATGAAGAATATTGAGAAAAGCTTCTGCATTCCTTGATACATCTCCCTACCTTCATGTGTTGTGGTATCAATCTTTATTATCTCCGCTCCTATTAAAAGCTGAAGTATAATACTTCCAGTAACTATTGGTCCTATACCTAAGGATATCAACGAACCAAAGTTAGCAGCCAAAAGAATTTGAAGTGTTTCGAATCTTGAGACTGCATTTGGATCCAATCCCCACAAAGGTATCATTCCTAATACGAAGAATACAAGTAAGACTGCTCCTGTCCAGATTAGTTTTGTTTTGAAGTTTAGCTTTTTCTTTGGAGGTTCTACTTCCGGCAAAGATTTCAACAGACCTTCAAGCTTCAATTAATTCACCGCCGGCGTTCTTTATTTTCTCTTTAGCTTTCTCAGAATAAGATTTAACTTTGATTTTTATACCCTTCAAACTTGGTGCTATCCCTTTTCCTAAGAGTTTATCGTATCCAAGTTTAGCTAAATCAAGAACACCATTTTCAACTTTACTCAAAAGCCTGCCTAGCTCTCTAACATTAATTGTATTTATCTCTCTCCTAAGAGGATAAGTAAAACCTTTTTCCTTCTCCTCTTTTATGAACATAAGTTTCTTGTGAGCAGCTCTCTTACCATGTCCTGCTCTTCCCTTACCACCCTTCGTACCTTTACCTCTATTCTGCTTTCCACCTTCGCCACTAAAGTGGGTCTTATGACCATGTGCTCTTGTGTTCTTCTTTCTCCTTCTCACTACCATTTAGATCATCCTCTTTATTAGGTCATTGATCTTCTCTCCCCTATAACCTAAAGCTCCACCTTTATTAAAAGACTTCTTGATTCCAAGCCTCTCGAATCCTTTCTTTGGAGGAGCAAGCCTAAAGAAAGGTTTTATTCCAAGATCCTTCAAGCTTTTCTTACCATTAAGAACCTCGTCCAAAAACTTGTCCAGGTCTCCAACTTTCTTTTTAATATAGTCCTCTGTTATTTTCTTTCCTTTAGCGATCTCTCCTCTTTTAAGTATTAATTCTTTAAGTGTGTCTTTGTCTATCTCCCCCCAAGTTATCAAGTGTTTAACTTTCTTAAGCATACCTTCAACTACTGGGTTCTTATCGAATATAGAACAGTTGTGCTTCTTGAAGAGATTAAGCATCCTAAGTGTATCTCTCTCTTCCTTATTCGTATTAATACTCCCTCTTATTTGTATTATACCTATCTTTACCATTTTAATCAACTATCCCTGCTTTTTTGTAAAAGTCCTCTCTTATTCTATACTCACTCAAGTTCTTGAGAGCATTAAAGCAAGCCTTAATTAAGTTAAGCCTTGTAGTAGTCTGACCTGAAGTTCTAGACCAAATGTCCTTTATACCAGCCAACCTAACAAGTCTTTTACATTCATCGTTAATAACCAAACCTGAACCCTTTGGAGCAGGTTTAAGAGTTATTCTAACACTTGACTCTCTTCCGTGAACCTCAAAGGGAATAGAATGCGGTGTTCCACACCAACACTCCCATGATCCACATCCTAACTTAACTTTTATTAAATTCTTTTTAGCTTCTCTAACAGCTTTCTCTTTAGCAGGGACAGACTCATTTGAACTTCCAACCCCAAGTCCAACGTAACCTCTACCATTACCAACTATTGCAACGGCTGCGAACTTAACCCTTGGTCCTTCTGCTGTCATCTTTTGTGTACGTCTTAGAACTATTCTCTTACCACCACCAGCTTTACCCTTAGCCTGTCCAACTAAAGCAAATTCTACCTGCAAATCTGGAAGAAGATGATCGACTATCTCAGGCTCTGTTATTCTCTTACCACTCTTTAGAATCTCATCTATGTCTGTTATCTCTCCAGACTTTACTTTCCTTCCCAATTCTGTTTTTGGTATCCACTCTTCCGTCATTTGAACTCCCCTTCAATTTTGTTTTTCATAGCCTCAAACATTTTTGGGTAATCTTCAGATATGTGCTTACCCATTATTCTATCTTCGCTTGGAAGTATTTCTTCATTATAATTTATTTCTATGCCTGCGTCTGCCACACCTTTCATGCAGGCAAACAACGAACTTCCCTTAACTACTTTATGTAGTCCTATATCAACTATTAGCTTTTTAACCTTTTTGTTGGCTTTCTTTCCTAAAGCATACCCTACTAAGTATGCAGTAGGTATGTTTCCACCATGTCCCTTCCATCCCATCTTCTTTAGATTTTGAGATGTGAAGGAGAATAGTATTCTATCTCCTTGTGGTTCATACTTAACTATTTGAGCAACTATATTATTGTGCCCTCTTCTTATGACTAACCTTAACTCTCCAGATTTAAGAAGCTCTAATCTCTTCCTATAATTTGTTCTCTGCTTCCTGTGCCTTCTATACTTCACTGTATACCTTAACGATTTTGCCACTTTACTCACCCTTTCCCTTCAATTTTGTTAGATATATCTTTAAGTGTGATTTGTTTCTAAAGAATCCACCACTTACTTTCCTGTAAAGTTCTCTATATATTTTAGTATCAACCACACCTCTTTCTTTCAATGATCGTAAGAATTTTCTTAAGGCTCTGACTTTATTTATCCAAGCTCTCTTTCTAGGTGTTCTTGCAGTCTTCTTACCTTTTCTTGAACCTGGGCCTCTTCTCTTTCCTTTCCTCTTCTTCTGGTGAAGGACTCTTGCCCTTGCTCTTGAAACTCCTTTCTTAGGCAATACCTTTATAGCACCACGATTAACTAAAGTTCTTATATCCTGCCTTGTTATGGCTTCCTTTATCTCATCCATTCTCTCAGGATCAAACCATATTCTATCTTTACCAACCTTCAATACTTCCCTTGCCAATCTCCTTTGTAAACTTAAGTCCATCTTACACACCTGGATTCAATACTTTTATCTTAAGCTTCTTTGCTTCTTCAATTATTGCCATCTTCTTTTTCCTTCCAATCTTTCTTATTCTTATAGCTTGTGTTTTTGGATCCACTTTCTTTAGATCATCAACATTTGAAACTAAGATCTCTTCATATCCACTTGGGTGAATTCCTCTTACAATCTTTGGTGCCTTGTACCCTTCTTTAACATTCCTTATCTTAACAAGATCCCTTACTCTTGCCTTGTTGTGGTGGAAGGCTTTCTGCTTCCTCCACTTCTTCTCCAACTTCTTCCTAAGATAATCATTTCTAATGAACTTCAACTTCCTTATGAACTTCTTCCTTAAATCTCTCTTTTCTTTCACATCCATATTACATCCTTCCTCTTGGCTTTTTGACTATGAATATTCCATCCTGGAACTTCCTTCTATCTATGCCTGTAACCTTTGTGGCTCTCTCAATGTTAGCGGCTGTCTGTCCAACCTTCTCTATGTCTATTCCCTCGACAATAATGTCCTTTCCTTTAACAGTGACACTCACTCCTTCTAAGATCTTAGCTATTCTAGGCTGACTCTCACCCATGAAGTTTGTTATCTTAACTTCATTGCCTTCTACTTTAACTGTTATTGGAAAGTGTGAGTAAACCACTCTTAACTCCGCTGTGAATCCTTCTTGAACACCTTGGAACATGTTTCTAACATGAGCCTTGAATGTGTTAACCATTCTCTTTAACTTTCTATTTTGCTTGTTTCCACTTATAATGACCTTTCCATCCTTAACCTCTATGCTCACACCAGGGTAGAATAACTTCCTTGAGACTTCTCCCTTAGGCCCCTTAACACTAAGAATCTTATCACTATATTTAACCTCTACTCCCTGTGGTATCTCTAACTCAGCAACTAGATCAGTAGACATAAGCCAACAACCTTCCTCCAAGATTTTTATTCTTAGCTTGGATGTGAGTCATAATCCCTTTCGGCGTTGTTACTATGATAACTCCAAAGTCCTTAGCTGGTAAAAATCTTTTTTCATACTTCTCAATTTCATCTTTCTTGTAGTTAAATCTTGGCTTTATGGCGCCACATCTATTGATTTTACCTATAAGCGTGAGCTTGATCTTGCCACCCTTTCCATCGTCTATGAACTCGTAGTCTCCTATGTAACCTTCCTCTTTCATAACTCTTAATATTTCTTTTAGCACTTTTGATACAGGTTTAAGATAGCACTCGCTCTTGTTAGCCCTCTCTGAATTGTATATATGCGATAAAGCATCTGCTATTGGATCTTGCATACTCATTTTTTACACCTCATGACCATACTTCTTAAATCCCAAGTCCTTAGCAACTTCTCTAAAGCATTGTCTACAAATATGGAGGCCATATTTGCTTATGTGGGCTCCGGTCCTTCCACATATTCTACACTTTTTTAAATTTAACCCAGTAGTCCTCTCTTTAGGTTTGTTATGCTTAAGGTATCTATTCCTTTTAGCAGGTTTGTGCATTATTTGCTTCAATACTTTTTCATATGATTTCGTAGTCATTCTACCACCACATTAAATTTCTCTTTGGCAAATTTTATTGTATCTTCTTTTGTAATCATGTGTTTCTTACCAACTTTCGACCTTCTATACGTTCTTCTCTTAACCCTAAATCCAGGTCTTTCAAGAGTAACACAAACATCCATACCAAATATACCCAACTTTGGATCATACTTAACCCCTGGAATGTATATGTACTCCTTAATTCCAAATGAAAAGTAACCATCAGCAAAGCTTGATTCCTTAATCTTCCTTTCAACTGCGTCCAAGAGCTTGTTTAATAATTCTTCTGCTTTTTTACCTCTAAGATCAACCTTAACTCCTATCTCAAGACCTGGTCTGATGTGAAATTCTGGAAGTCTCTTCTTCGCCTTAGTCTTAACAGGCTTCATACCAGTAATTCTTTCTAGGAGAGTGTAAGCTTTCTCTAACTTCTCTCCAGGTTCACCTACACCTATGTTTATCGTTACTTTCTCCAACCTTATCTCTCTCATTTTATTTTCTTTCTCACTCATATGTTATCACTATTTCAGGTTTTTTATCACCAACAACTAAAACATAATTCTCTGGAGTTTCTATTACGGAGTCTTTTTCTTTCAATACAAGCTTTCCATCTTCCTTTATGTCTTGAAGTGTAGCAAGCTTACCAGCGTGCTTACCTTCCACTATTAGCACTACGGAACCTTTCTTGTGTGTAAGGACTTTCTTTATTTTGTTTGAAGGTGATTCTAACAACAATGAATCCTTGGTCTTGTAATCGCCTTTGTCTACAAGGATGTTTGTACCATCTGAAAGGTTAAGCTGAATCTTTCCTCCTTTAACTGGAGTTTTGTTCTCAATCTTAACTATTCTCAAATTAACTTCTTTCTTATCTATCTCAACAGGCTTAAATCTTCCCTTGTTATCAAGTACAATTCTGTAAGCCTTATCAAGTTTTGGAATCCATATTCCATCAGACAATCCACAAGGATATCTCAATTCCTTAACAACTCTTCCATTTATGATTATGTTTCCTTCGTTGACAATTCTTTTGATTTCCTTTCTTGTCTCTCCTAACTTTAACATATCTCTAAGGACCATTAAAAGAGGGATTGCTTCTCTCTTGGAATGGGGTCCAGGCCTAATGTTGACTACATAATGCTTCTCCTTTCTAGGAAAATGCCATGTTCTAGGTGCGTTCAATGAGTGCACTGTTCTATCTCCACCTTTCTTAGCCATTTACTCACCCTTTTTCTCTTTCTTTTTCAACCTCATCTTATCTTCTTTTAATTTTATGATCATCAAGTTTGAGCTTGCAAGACCAATCTTATAAGCTGACCCATCTTTCTTTTCCTTTTGTACACCTTTGATGTAAACTTTATATCTTTGTCTATCAACTTTCTCCACTTCTCCTTCCTTGCCTTTAAACTCTCCCCTCATGATTCTTACAACATCTCCTACTCTAACAGGTAGTGATCTCCTTCCCAACTTCTCTCTCAACTCCTTGGACAAGTGGGAAGACATGAGCTTCCTTCTTATGTGTAATGGAGCATTGTAAATATACTTCCTCTTCTTTCCAGGCTTCTTTGAACTTATCCAATGTCTTGACCACAACTTCATACTATCACACTCGCTATCTTACCTATGTTTGGAAATCTTTTAGCAACTTCTTTTGGAACAGGTCCTTTTATTATCGTTCCTTTTGGCTCATATTTCTCCAAATCCTTCAACACAACGCAAGCATTATCCTCGAACTGAACTCTTGTTCCATCAGGTCTCCTAAACTCTTTTCTCTGCCTTATTATAACACAAGGTACTACCTTGTGTTTCATGTCAGGAGTTCCTTGTTTAACAGCACCTATTATTATGTCACCAATACCTGCCTTTGGCATTCTGCCTGCCACACCACCATATTTCTTTACACCTATAACTTCGACTACCTTTGCTCCTGAATTATCAGCTACCTTAAGCTTAGCCCCCTTATTTATACCCTTTGTAACTTTCAATCCAAGGGGCCTTAATCCAACTCCTACCTTTCTTGATGCTGCCATTTACTCACCTTTGTTTTCTCCTCTACTTATTATTTGAACAACAACAAAGTTCTTGGTCTTAGATAATGGTCTACATTCCATTATCTTTACCCTATCTCCAAGCCTTGCATTAATACATGGGGGATTGTGAGCGCTAACTTTTGACTTGGTCTTTAAGTATCTTTCGTACTTCTTTATGTACCTTAATCTTTCCCATTGAACTTTAACAGTCTTAGCCATCTTATCACTAACTACGACACCTTCGAATACCCTTCCCCTCACTTTGAGATTGCCGTGGAAAGGGCAATTCTTATCACTACACTTTTCTTTTGGGGCTTCTACTCCCTTCACAATTTCTCCCATCTATTTTTCACCTTCACTCTTCTTTTCAACCTTTCCCAAGGGTTCCCTACCAGCCTGTCACCCTTGATCATGATCTTTTTTCCGCCGACCTTAAATACAAAGGTCGAATCCTTTTTTATTATTTTCCTTTCTTTTCCATTACTTCTTATTGTGAATGTGTTTTTTGTTTCGTCTACTATTCTTCCCTTCTTTCCTACCAAACTTCTGTTCTTGCTCTCTACTATCTCCACTTCCAAACCAATCAACTCATGGTTTGGAAGGTTATTTTTTGATATCATGACAATGAAATTGATGATTCCTTGAACCCTTTTTCTATTAAAGCTTGTTTTGCTTTTTCTCTTTGGTCACCTTGCAATTCTATTACTCCATCTCTATATGTTCCACCACATGCCAATTTTGTTTTAAGGAACTTCGTGAGTTCCTTTATGTCTATGTTCTTAGGGTCTATCCCTGAAATTATTGTCATTGCTTTACCGTATCTTCTTGTTACCTTTTTTATTGTTATTTTCTGCTGCTCTTTAGATATGGTCTCACAAACACATAGTTCTTTTGGTAAACCACAAACGGGACAGACTTCTGCCATCATTCACCTCTCTTTCTCTTTTTCTCTCCTATTACAAATTTTATTCTTGCAATAGTTCTCTTTAACTCCTTTATTCGTCCTGGGTTTTCTGGAACCATGCCCATTGTCTTTTGAGTTTGTGATCGTAATAATTCCTTTCTTAACTCTTCCTCTTTCTTCAAAAGATCCTTTAAACTCATTTCTCTTAACTCCTTAACTCTGAGTATCGCCATCTTTACCTACCTCTTCTTCCTTTTCTTCCTCCTTATCTTCCACTTTCTCTTCTTCACTCTTCTCCTCTTTCATATCCTCATAATCTCCTCCTTTTTGTAAGTCTTCCATCATCTCTTCCATTTCTTCTGATGTCTCTTCTTGATCATCATAGAATATAACATCGTCCGGCATTCTCACATCCGGCTTAAGAATAGACACTGTAATCCCTATCACTCCTGGCTTAGGTTTTGCAATTTCAAATCCAACTGCAACATCTTCAACAGCAACATTACCACACTTAGGAAGGTATCCTTTCCTGAACCTCCAACATGTAGCTCTTTTACCAGGAGCCTTACCATCTATTTTAATCTCCACACCTCTCGCTCCAGCATCCATAATTTGTTGTAAAGCCCTAAAAGCTATTGGCTTAAATCTTCCCGGACCAAACCTTTCTATCTGTAATGCTATACTCTCAGCCATGATTTGTGGGTCCAAGAAAGGCTCTTTAACTTCGTGCACTTCTATCTGCGGGTTCTCAAGATCAAATTTTTCTTTAAGGCTCTTTGCTAGAGCCGAAAGGTTTGATCCCCTTCTTCCAACTATCAATCCTGGCTTAGATGTGAATATGATAACTCTCATACCTAAAGGTGTCTTATCCAGCTCTATCTTAGAGAACCCTAACTTTGGGAGTCTCTCTCTAAGATACTCCTTAACTACATGCTCCTTCATCTTTTGTGCTATAAATTTTCTCTCAAGCATTCTTCTTCTCACCCTTAATTAATCCTATTTTTATATGTGTCCATCTTCCCCTTCTTGACACATCTGAAACAGCCTTGTTTGCAATAGCCTCTTTGATTATTAATCCTTCCTCACCAATGCCTAAGTACTTTGCATTTGCCTTCGCTGATTTTAACACTTCTATGATGTACTTACTTGCCTTGTAAGGGAACTTACCCTTTTCCATCCTCCCTTTTCTGTGAGGATTGTCTCTATTGTATCTTGGAAATGGAATAGCTTTCTTTTTCTTCATCACATCTTCAAGATACTTTATTGCCCAATCAACATCCTTGTATCTTATGAAGTTAAGTATGTTAATGGAGTGTTTTGGAGATATTGGGAGGTAGAGAGCTCTTGCTACTGCCATTTTCTTTTCACTTTTCTTCTCCACACTTTTCTTTTGTTCCTTAACTTCCATTTTCTTATCTTCTTTCTTATCTGCCATGCTCATCACTTCTTAGCAAAGGCTGAACTTCTTGTAGCACCAACACCTGGATCTGAGTGCTGCACTCTCTTTCTGGTATCAGCGAACTCACCGAGCCTATGTCCTAACATTTTCTCGGTGATCTTAACCTTAACAAACTCCTTACCATTGTGTACACCTATAACCAAACCAACCATCTGTGGAACTATAACCATGTCCCTTAAGTGAGTTTTTATTTCCTTCCCTTTGGCTAATTTCTTTGGTATGCTTTCAAGGAACTTCTTGTGTCTCTCATCTAATCTTAATAAACTCCTTCTTTCCCTAGATGGAACTAACTCAGCAAATTCCTTTAAACTCATATTCTTCAATTCTTCAAGTGTTTTGCCTCTGTATGTGAACTTTGCGATGGGTATCACCTTTTCTTCCTACCTGTTCTCTTAGCAGCTATGGATCCAATCTTTCTACCTGGAGGAGCATTTCTTGAAACGGTCTTAGGCTTCTTAGCCCTCTTTCCTCCAAATTTGTGATCAACAGCATTCATAGCATTAGCAGATACTCTTGGATAAAGCTTTCCTCTAGCCTTCATTGCTTTAAACTTATTACCTGCTTTAACAAACGGCTTTTCATGTCTTCCACTTCCAGCTATGGTTCCTACCATAGCTCTACACAAACCACTCAACCTCTTAAATTGCTTACTTGGCAACTGAATTATCACTTCATCACCTTCGTGAAGGACGACTCTTGCAGCTGTTCCAGCTGATCTTATTAACTTTCCACCATCACTTGGTCTAAGTTCTATGTTTGATATTATTGTTCCATCAGGTATCTTTGCAAGTGGAAGGATATTTCCTGGCTTAACCTCTGCCTTTGCTCCTATTTGTATCTCCTGCCCAACGGACACTCCAAGAGGTGCAGGAAGCAATATCCTCTTGTCCTTGTATTTTAATACCATAAGTGGTGCTGTTCTTCCAGGATCATGAATTATGTCTTCGACCTTAGCGGAGTAATAACCTTTCTTCTCTTCATCTGTGTAAGGTAAATATGAAGAGTCTCCCTTGTACCTAAATCCCAATGCCGTCCATTTTGTACCGGCTCCTCTTCTTCTCACAATTGGTCTCTTACCCATGGAATCACCTTATATTATTCCTAATCTCGACGCAACATCAACAGCAGGTGTATCTCTTGAGAGTTTCACCATTGCTTTCTTTCTCCCCTTTGTGTCTACCATGACTCTAACCTTCTCAACTTTCACCTTAAACTCTTCCTCAATCTCCCTTTTTATATCTGCTTTGGTTGCTTTTCTATCGACTATGAAAGTCAGCACATTGTCTGACTCTATCAACCTAACAGCTTTCTCTGTTGCTATTGGATGTTTTATGTACCTCATATAAACAATCCCTCTTTCAATTTCTCTATAGCACTTTGTGTCCAGATTGTCGTTCTACCAGGGTTCCCACCAGGTGCTAAGACTTTAACATTCAATTTTTTAACATTAACTACATCCACACCTGCTAAGTTCTTAGCAGCTTTTAACAACTTTGAATTGGGCTTACCAACAACAAACAACACTGATTTCCTCTTTTTATATTTTCTTCCCCTCATTTTACCTCTTCCTGCTCTAACCTTT
The DNA here is from genome assembly GCA_964591855.1 of Candidatus Woesearchaeota archaeon. Taxonomy (GTDB): domain Archaea; phylum Nanobdellota; class Nanobdellia; order CAZCWL01; family CAZQAZ01; genus CAZQAZ01. Next base: position 28,512 of record CAZQAZ010000004.1, read on the forward strand.
TTCTCCTTAGCTCTCTCTATGAGGTCCATCAAGTTTAACTTCTTAAGCATCATCTCAACATCCTTTGTCTTCTCCAAGTCCTCTGCCTTATCTTCCACGAATATGGACTTGGCAGCAGCTATGGCGCTTCTTATTGCCTTTCTATTTTCTTTCTTGTTTATTCTCTCAACTATAACTTTCTCTACCTTTGGTGGATGTGCTGTCCTACCACCTCTTGCAAATGGAACAAAGGCACCAACCCATCCAAAACGGGAACCAATCCTCCACAATACCTTCCTAGGTGTTCTTGACTGACCATAACCATAAGTTGTTCTATAAACTCTCCTTCTTTTTCTTAGCTCGACAACTTTCCTCTTACCAGCGAGAGGATCTACACCTTGTGGCTGGAATTCCGTTGACTTCTTAGCAAGGAAGGCTCTTCTTATCAAGTCTTTCCTTATAGGTTCAGAGAAGTGAATAGGTAAATCTATTTCTCCCTTACTTTTTCCATCTATTGAATAAATTTTTGCTTTCATTGTTGTGATCCCCTATGTATGTATTTTATGTCTGGAACTTGATTTGGAATCTTTGGATTAGGCCTTATAGCATGCCTTATCCTAACAAATCTCTTCTTAGGACCAGGAATCGATCCCTTAACAACTATATAATCACCATGAAGAACACCATAATTAACAAATCCTCCATCAGGAGTTATGTCATCTGAACCAACCATTAAAACCCATTTGTTGTAATCACATCTTGAGTGGAAACCCATTTGTCCAAACTGTGGCACAGTGTGCATAACTTTTGCTTGACCTTCTGGACCAAGAGTAGCAACTCTTCTCCTTGGTCTATCCGACTTCTTACTCTCTAATTTAACACCAAATCTTTTTATTGAACCTTGTGTTCCTTTTCCTTTTGTGACAGCAAGAATATCAATTTGCTCACCAGGCTTTATCACATCTTGAACTTTTATTTCCTTCTTCTTGACTAATTCCTTAGCATACTCCAAAGCCTTTTCTTTGTCCCCACCTATGGCTATCTCAAAAACCTCTGGCTTTTTCTTGAGATTGATTAAATGTGGTTGAGTATAAACTAAGAGGCGAATATCAGAAACGTCGTCCATGTTTATACTCTCTAACTCTTTGTTGAAGTCTTTTTGCTTCTTTGGTAGATTTAAAGTTCTGGATACATATTTTGATATGTCCTGGACGAGAACGTCCTTAAGAACCTTTTTACCATATGGAGTCTTTGTTATGAATCTTAAGCCAAGAACACGCAAAGGAGGAGTTTCGATGACTGTGACGGGTATAGTTACTTCTTGATTGTAAGTTGGTGATGTTTTCTTGGTGTCTATGTATGTTATGTGTGTCATTCCTGCCTTGTAACCGCCAAAACCTAAGAGCTTAGTCTCGTCTGTGTTTGGCCAAGACTTAACTCTAGGAAAAATTCTTCTGGCCCTAACTCTGGGCCAATACTGCATACTACCTCTTCTTGGCCTTTTGGCCTTTCCTTTTCTATGTCCCATTCTGCTTTAACCACCCTTTAGGCTAATTTTAAGTATATTGATTAGAAAAAAAGCCATTTATAAATGTTGTGCCTACCCTTTAATAACACCCATAGGTACAAGCCTTGCTACCTTTCTACCAATACCAATCTCGTGGGAAACTCTAGCAACTTCATCTATGTCTTTATAGGCTCCAGGTGCTTCCTCTATAGCTCCTCTTCTTGAGGCAGATTTCAATATTATTCCTCTCCTGCTAAGCTCTTTCTCTATGGCTTGCATTGTGTAAGTTCTTAGAGCAGCATGTCTACTCATAACTCTACCAGCACCATGTGCTGTGGAACCAAAAGTAAGGTCCTCTGCCTTCTTACTGCCTACTAATAAATAAGAAGCTGTTCCCATGCTACCTGGGATTATGACAGGTTGGCCTGTTGATTGATAGATCTTTGGTAGTTCTTTATGTCCTGGTCCAAATGCTCTTGTAGCACCTTTTCTATGAACATAAAGCTTCTTATTAACTCCATTTATTTCATGTTCTTCAAACTTAGCCAAGTTGTGCGCTACATCATAAACTAAATTCAATCCAAGACTTTCTGCACTTTCATTAAATACCTTTTCAAAAGATTCTCTAACCCAATGTGTTATCATTTGTCTGTTAGTCCAAGCAAAGTTAGCAGACGCCTTCATAGCTTTTAAATAGTCTTCGAATTCTTTTGAGCTGGAAGGAGCAAAAACAAGCTGGGGGTCTGGTAACTTTTTAATTAAGTCTTTATGTTTTTCCATTATTATCTTTATGTAGTCTCCACACACTTGATGTCCAAGTCCTCTGGATCCTGTGTGTATCATAACAGTAACCTGTCCCTCTTCCTCAATTCCAAACTTCTTAGCGGTTTCTTCGTCATAGATTTTATCTACTTTCTGTACTTCAAGGAAGTGATTTCCAGATCCTAAACTTCCAAGTTGTGGCATTCCTCTCTTCTTAGCTCTATCTGATACTTTAGTACTATCTGCACCTTCGTACTTACCATACTCTTCTATCCTCTCTATGTCTTCATCCCAACCATAACCATTCCTTAAGGCCCAGTTAACTCCTTCCTCTAGAACCTCATCAAGTTGACTACGAGTAACTCTGACTTTTCCCTTAGATCCTAAACCACTAGGAATATTTTTGAATAGAATCTCCACAAGGTTGTTAAGTTTCCCTTTAAGATCTTCGTATCTCAAGTTTGTCCTTAGAAGTCTAACTCCACAATTGATATCAAAACCTACCCCACCGGGAGAAACTCCTCCTTCTTCAGCGTCAAAAGCTGCTACTCCCCCTATTGGAAAACCATATCCCTCATGCCCATCTGGCATGACTATAGCATGCTTTTGTATTCCAGGAAGTGTAGTAACATTAGCTATCTGTACAAGAGTCTTATCTTGCTTCATCTTCTCAAGAAGTTTGTCTGAAGCTACGACTAAAGCTGGGACTCTCATAGGTCCTTCTTTTGGTATCTTCCATAAGAAGTCGCTTATCTTTTCCATATAAATTAGAGAAGCGTCTAAGTATTTAAGTTTGTCTAACTCACTCATTGAGTATTAACTTCACGCCCTCTTCCAACTCTGATTTTCTTTTCCTGAGTTCCCAGAGATAGCTAGAACTCATCTTTCTTATAACCTTTTTATTCTTTTTTACATTTCTTGTGTCCAACATGTCTGGAGTAAGAACATTTCCCTCCCCAATAATAGACTTTGGTGTATAAAGAGATAGAAGGTTCTCCACACTTTCTATTTTCTCCCCAAATCTAAGGTGAGAGTACATTACTGGCAATAGAAGCAATTCCATCCACAAAATTTCTTTTATTTCTCCTTTTCTCTCGCCACTTGCAGATTCCAACTCATCTATAAGTGAATTCATAGTCTTTACTTCGTCCTTCAGTTTCTTTCTCCACATGATCTTTTGTACCATTGGATCCACGTTCCTATCCTCAGCGTATTTAACAAAGAATATAGACCTGTAGAAATCCCTTAATGGATTTTTCCTTACGAGCTTCTTAAACTGTCCAAACTCTTCGGACAAGGCACAGCTTACACATGCAAGGTAATTGGAAATGAAATCTTCTATCTGCATACTGTTTAAGACGTATTCCAACTTGGAGAAGACAAAAGCCGTGTACAACACTCCCTCCACAACATTAGTCGATGTGGAGCCTTGAAATGGTGTATCTGACATGTCTTCCAATTCGCCAAGAGGGGAAACAATCTCAAAATTCTTACCATCAAGTTCCGGATATAACCTATTCGCATCTATCAAAGCAATATCCCAATAAGAAGGAATGTGTGGAAGGTTTGGCTTCATACCCACAAGTAAATCCCTCATACTCTCTGCCGTATGCAGTATCTCTGGTCCACCCACTGCAGTAAGCTCAAATCTCATAGTGCTGTCACAAGTCTATAATTTTATAAACTTTTAGATGTCAACAAGGACTTTGACTATAAAATTATTATCTCCTTTCTTTATTACAAGATCGTGATATGTGACTGCTTTTACTTCTATATCTGATGTGTGCTTCGAGGGGTCAAAACTTTCCCCAAAGCATGTTGCATGAAGCTTATTCTTCTCAATCTTCACTTTAAATTTTGAGAAGAACAAGTTTTCTGTATCTTTGTAGAAGAGAAGTTTGTCAAGGAAGTTGTAAAGAAGCTCTTTTTCGTCTTTGCCTTGGACTTCAAACTCTACTTTAACTTTTGGTTCTATGCCTTGAACCATCATGTTTTCCATTCCTAAAGCTACGTTCTCAAATGCTTCCTCTAATGTAGAGCCATAAGCTTCAATGTACTGATCTGCTGTGTGGGGAAGGTATTTGTACTTCATGCAAAACAATAAAAGATACTAGTATTTATAGCTTTTATACACACAACTTTATAAAGACTTCAGGCCAGAGATATTGTATGGGATACTATGATGCAATAGTCGAATCTTACAATAAGTTATACGGATTTGAACAGGAAAAGAAATATGCGCAAGTATTAGACTCTATTAAGGAAGGGAGCATTGCACTTGACATAGGTTGTGGGACGGGTTTGTTTATGGAGAAGATAAAAGATAAGTTTAAGTTGGTGGTGGGTGTTGATAGTTCTCTTGGGATGCTAAAGAAAGCTTCAAAGTATGAGAATGTAGTGTATGTTAACTGTGATGCTACGAAGCTTCCATTTGTGGATAAAGTATTTGATACCGTTTTTTCATTTAGTGTGATGCAAGACGTTAAAGATAAGGAAAAGTTTTTGTCGGAGGCAAGTAGAGTTTGTAGGAGTAAGGCGTTTATTTCTATTCTTAAGGTGAACAAGGATCTGCAGGAGTTGAAGACTCTATTTTCGAAGTATTTTGTTGTTGAGAAAGTTATAGAGGAAGAGAAGGACTTCATTTTTGTTTTGAATCCAAAATAAAATAAAAAAGAAAAAGTCAAGAAAGCTTATTTATTTCTTCTTTCTCTTTGTTGTTCTCTTTTTTCTTGTTGTCTTTTTCTTTGTTGTCTTCTTCTTAGTTGTTTTCTTTCTTCCTTTTGTTGTCTTCTTTCTTCCCTTCGTTGTTTTCTTTCTCTTTGTACCTCTCTTAGCTGGCATTTTCAAAACCCCCTAAATCATTTTGATAGAAGAGCATAGAACAAACAAACTTTTTTGTTTGAAAAATCTTTTTTTCATTCATTTCTCGTCTCACTTTTGTTTTCATTTTAACATTACTATTAAAAAACTTTTAGTATATAAAGTTAATTTTTTTGAAAAACTTGTTTGAGAAAGAAAAATGTTAGCAAAAGTTATTAGCGCTGGGGGTGGGATTCGAACCCACGCATCCCGTGAGGGAAACAGCCTCTCCAGGGCTGCGCCGTAACCGCTTGGCTACCCCAGCTTAATAAAAATTGTTTTACATTAAAGTTATTAATAACTTTCCATGTTCGAACTTTGTATCAACAATGTTTGAATTTGGTGGGAGTCTTATTATCTTAAAGTAAGTTTTGTCTTTTGTAAACGCTCTTAACTCAATTGATTCCTCTAACTCATTAAGCATTATGTCTTCCATTCTTTTTATGTCTGGAAGTAAAACCTCTATGTAAATTCTTCCAGCTCTTCTTTTTATTGACGTGACCGGCTCAACAACGTTCTTTGAAACCTTTGTGAGTCTTTTTATCTTAGTTTGTTTGGATTTAATTTCTTTGGGCTTAGGCTCCTTAACTTCTGGCTTGTGTGGGACTTGCACTTTTGGAGTTATGATCTTAAAACGTATTGTTGTTGGTCTCATTGGAACTTCTTTCTCTATGCTTTCAATTTCCTTCTCCATTTCCTTGCTGAAGGACGGCCATATCTTTCTCTCCATGTCTCTTATCATCTTATCCATCTGCTCGAAAAAGTTAGTTAGCGGGTTACCTTTAGTTATTTTCTCACCACAGTATGGGCAGTAAACAAAGTCTGGTTTAAGCTCTCTGCCACAATATTTACACTTCATAAAACAAACTTAAAACGTGCGTATTTAAACTTTATGTTTTAAGATAGAGAATGTTAAAACTCCTCCTATGTGAATTCCTACCCAATTCACAATTAGAACCTTGAAAGCTTGACACAAAGCTTGAGAATTGCCAAATGGTACTGCTAAACCTATAACCACAAGTGGCGGTAACAAAGTAACAGCTACTGCCACACCTACAAAACTTAGTACTTGTTCTGAGCTAAATGCAAAGGCTGAGGTAATTCCTATAACCACAGCCAAAAGGAAATACACTAACATATTGTTGCTGAATAAAATAAGGGTTGGAGTTGAGATTGTGCTAAATAAGAATCCTATGAACAAAGCTACACCTATAGCAAGTGCTATCTCAATTAATTGTGATCTTAAGGAATTAGCAACTACTTTACTTTCCTTGTTTGAAAAGCCAAAGGAAGCGGATATCATAGGATTCATTATTGGTGCTATCAACATAGCTCCAATAACTATGTAAAAGTTGTTTATTAACATTCCTAGTGAAGCAATGATTGTTGCTAGGATTAGAAAAGATAACTCTACCTTATCAAGCTTTGAGTAGTCTCTTATTGTTTCCTTTATTTTATTTTCGGGTGCCACTACTGCCTTTTTCTCAGTTATAACTGGAGCAGCTATAGAAACTCCCTCCACAAGTATCATACCTTCGCTAAGAGACTTTCCTATGTCTAAACTTTTCCTCAATTGCTCTAGAGTTGAGTTAACATTAGAATCAGTAACAAGTAAAACAATCTCTGAGAACTGCTTTCCTGTATTCAAGTCCTTAACTTTAGTAACAGTTACTTCTCTTATACCAATTTTCTTTATGAGTTTCAAAGCAGCCTTTTCTTTTTGTTTTGGTATTCTCAAAGTGATTTTCTTCATAAATGTTGAAGGAGCTTGGAATTTAAAAATGTTTATAAAACTTGGGTGGAGTTTTTGTTTTATGGAGCCGGATGGAACAAAGATATTGGCAAAGACTAGAGGAAGCAATATGTTTGTTAAGTGGTTACTTGACCAAGGATTAGAAGAGAAAGCAAGTATGTTCAACGAATTAAGAGGAAGTTCACCCGGAGCGGAGCTTTATGATAAGACTGAAAATGAATTCTATTCTCTGTCTGAATTTAAATGCATAAAGTGTAAGTCTAATAACCTAAGATTAGATTACAAAATTGAAGTTGATGAGGAAGGGAGAGAGTATATAGGAGCATGTGCTATCTTCTGTAAAGATTGTCATGCAAGGTTTAGGGCCAAAGACATAGATGAGAAACTTGACTTTGGATTGATTGGAAGTAACGATAGGGGAAGGTATACAATAGACTTTTACTTACTTGCGTCACATCAAAAGCTGTACCAAACAAGAAACTTCTACTTTGGTATGCTATCTTCTAACGAATATCTCCCTTTGGAGTATTTACATAAAGAAGGACTTCTAGATAAGAAAGACTTTGGAAGCTTCTCTGGTGGAAATTGGAGTTATGCTTACGTTCTAACTAAGAAGGGTGAAAAGAAAAGAGACGAGGTAGTTAGATCCTACCTTGAGAGGGGTTTTGGCTTTGAGTTAGCAATGTACTTAGGTCAGAGATGGGAAATGGTAAGAAAACTTGCGAAGGAGATAAGCTTTGAGGTTAGAAGGATAACAGAAAAAGAAGAGAAGGAGTTTAGGTCAAAAGTACTTCACTTGCCAGAGAGAAGCCTTGAACAGGTGTTAAGAGAAGACCAAGAAGAACTTCCCCTCTAATCACTCAACAAACTGGATCTCCACATTCACATCCTTTGGTATTGGGATTCTCATTATGTACTTAAGTGCCTTTTCATTTGCATCTATGTCTATCAATCTCTTGTAGATTCTAAGTTCCCAAGTTTCATATGTTTCTCTTCCTTCTCCATCTGGTGCTTTTCTAGTTGTGATCTTAAGACTCTTTCTTGGTAAAGGAACAGGACCAGAATACTTAACCTTCATCTGATTAGCTATGTCTATTATTTGATTGCACATTTCATTTAATAACTTCTGATCTGTGGATGCTAATTTTATTCTTGCTTTCGCCATTGTAGAAATTAAGATAATTTTGGTTTTATAAAAGTTTTGCTTCGAACAAAAGTATTAAATCCTTCTTCTTGCTATAATATTAAAGTGGACAAGAGAGTACTTAAGGAATTTGGGGGACCAAAGCATGACTACAAGAAGATAGCGATTTTGGTAGTTCTCCTTCTTATAATGTGCTTTGTGGTTTTTAATCTTGATCTATCAAGATTTGGGGAGAAAGAAGAGAGAAAGTATGAGATGAGACTAAGCTTCAAAGTTAAAGGTATAGGGAATTCTACCGCTATTGAGTACACATACGATGCTGGAGAGTGTTCACTATACTACATAAGATACGAGTTTAATAGTAGTGAGGAGGCTGGAGCTGAGATCAATAATAAAGAGCTGTATGGTGCTGGATTTCTAGAGTCAAGGAAGTACAACGTACTTCCTTGGGCAAATTACTCTAGGCTTGACACATACTACAAAACATACTCAGATTATGTAAATAAGACTAACTTATGGACCAGACTTGTCTATTGGAAAGATAATAGGATATACAATATGGAAACCAACTGTAAAGAAGACCTAACTAAAGTAGCTTATGAACTAACACAAGATTAAAAACAAATTAATCAAGAAATAAAAGAAAAAGGCTTTATGCCTTCTTTGTTATGTCTATTACTACACCAGCTCCTACCGTAAGACCCATGTCTCTTAATACGAAGGAACTAAGTTGTGGTATTTCATCCTTCTTCTCAAGTACTATTGGCTTCAATGGCTCCATTTTCACTATTGCTGCATCTCCAACTTTCAATACGTCTTTACCTTCTGTAACTTCTGCTCCTGTCTTTGGATCCATCTTCTTTATGATCTCTTTTATCTTACATGGAACCTGTGCTGTGTGTGCGTGTAGCACTGGTGTGTAACCCACAGTAACAGATGTTGGGTGGTTCAATATTATAATCTGTGCTGTGAACTCCTTTGCAACTGTTGGTGGGTTGTCTACCTTACCCATAACGTCTCCTCTTCTTATCTGCTTCTTCTCTACACCTCTAACGTTGAAACCAATGTTGTCTCCTGGTCTTGCTTCTGGTATTGACTCATGGTGCATTTCTATGGACTTAATTTCTCCCTGTACATTTGATGGCTGGAATACTACCTTGTCTCCAACCTTCAATAATCCTGTCTCTACTCTTCCAACAGGTACTGTACCTACTCCTGTAATTGAGTAGACATCTTGTATCGGTACTCTTAATGGCAAGTCAACTGGTTGCTCTGGTGGTTCCAATTGATTCAATGCTTCCAACAATGTTGGACCATTGTACCATGGCATGTTCTCAGACTTCTTTGTTACGTTGTCTCCTTTATATGCTGATATTGGGATTATTGGTACCTTTTCTGGATTGTAACCTACAAGCTGCATTAACTTCTTTAACTCCTCAGCTCTTTCCTTGTACTTTGCTTCGTCGTAGTTTACAGTATCCATTTTGTTCAAAGCTATAATCATTTGCTTAACTCCAAGCACTTTAGATAAATATGCGTGCTCCTTTGTCTGTGGCATTATTCCTTCTCCTACTGCAACTACTAAGACTCCTGCATCTGCTTGGGATGCACCTGTAATCATGTTTTTAATGAAGTCCTTGTGACCAGGTGCATCTATAATCGTAAATGAGTATTTATCTGTCTCGAACTTTCTATGAGCTAAGTCTATAGTTAAACCTCTCTTTCTTTCTTCCTTTGTAGCGTCTAATGCATAAGCAAACTCGAAAGTTGCTTTACCTAATTCCTCTGCCTCTTTTCTATACTTCTCCAAAGTCTGTTCGGATAAGTTTCCAGTCTCATACAAAAGTCTACCAACTGTTGTTGACTTACCGTGGTCTACGTGACCTACGAATACCAAGTTTATGTGTGGTTTTGCCATATCTCCTCTCACCTCAATCTAATTTTATCATGCTATACGAGCATTAGGGTCTATTCCTTTTCTCTCTCTTATCCTTTTTATAGTTTCCGCTTCTAACTCCTTAGGGATTCTTTCAAATGTTGAGTCTACTAAGAACCATACGGCTCTTCCTTCCGAAACGCTTCTTAAATCACCTGTTATCCCAAACATGTTTGCAACAGGTACCTTAGCAAGTATGATTGTATTTCCTCCTTCCTGTTGTACATCTAATAGTTGACCTCTTCTGTTTGTTATAAGCTTTGTAACATTACCCATGTACTCCTCAGGTGTATCTATTCTTATTGTCTGTACTGGTTCAAGCAAGGTTGGCTTAGCTTGTAAGAAAGCCTCTCTGAGAGCTTCTCTAACTGCAGGTATTATCTGTGCAGGACCTCTGTGTATTGCGTCCTCATGAAGCTTAGCATCGTGTATAACGAACTTCGTTCTTGCTATAGGCTCCTTAGCAAGAGGTCCAGCATCCATATTGTCTCTAAAGGCTTGAAGCATGTACTCCATAATCTCTCCTAAGTGTATTATACCTCTCGTGTTGTCTATGAATAAGTTCGAGTTGTGTACACCTTTTATCCTCTTAGCCTCATCTCTGCTCATTCCATACTTCATGAATTTCTGTATCACTTCCTCGTCCTTCTTCTTTATCTTCTCCACTGAAATCTCTCCAGACTCAAGTGCTTTGTATATTGGTTCCTCTAGTGGCTCTATTGTAAAGTAAAGCTTGTTGTGTTTGTTTGGAGATTTACCTTCAACGATTGGAGACTTGGCTGTGACTGTCTCTCTATACACAACAATAGGAGGAGAAGTAACAATGTCCAATCCCATTTCTCTCTTTAATTTGTCTTCGATTATTTCTAGGTGAAGTTCACCCATACCTGAAACAAGATTCTGACCTGTTTCTCTATTGATCTTAACATGAACTGTTGGGTCCTCCTTATGAATAGCTCTCAAAGCATCTATAAGCTTTGGTAAGTCTTTTGGAGATTTGGCCTCAAATGCTTTTGTAACTACAGGTTCGAACAAGTGCTTTAATTCTTCAAAAGGTGCCACATCTGGTAACTCTGAAACTGTGTCTCCAGAAGACACATCTCTTAAACCAACCACACCTCCAAGATTACCAACAGGTAACTCATCTATTGGAAATCTTTGGTCACCTTTGAAAACATAAAGTTGTTGCACTTTTGTCTTGATGTTCTTACCTATTAAGTAAACTTCTTGTCCTTTCTTTAAAGTTCCTGAGAAGGTTCTAATAAGTGCTATCTCACCAGCTTGTGGATCAACTGTTACTTTTGACACACAAGCAACTAGTGGACCCTTTGGATCACATTCCAACAAATGCTTTCCAATTTCTGAATTCACATCTCCATTCCATATCCTAGGTATTCTATACTTCTGAGCTTCCTTAGGTGAAGGCAAGTGATTTATTATCATGTCCAAAAGAACTTTGTGAAGAGGTGCTTTCTGCTGTAGCTCTTTTATTCCCTCTTCTCCTTTTGCATAAAAGTCAAGTACGTCCTTGAAAGATAAACCAGTTTCCTTCATGAATGGAAAAGACATTGCCCATTTCTCTAAACCACTACCAAAGGCTACAGATCCTTCTTGAACATTAACAAGCCAATTCTTAACTTCTTCCTCTGGAGCTAACTTTCTAATTAGCTCATTTACTTGATATATTATCTTCATTAACTGCTCTTGCATTTTCTCGGGTGTAAGTTTAATTTCTGAGATAAGCCTATCAACCTTATTAATAAATAAGACAGGCTTTACTTTCTCCTTCAAAGCTTGTCTTAACACAGTTTCTGTTTGTGGCATTACTCCCTCAACTGCATCACATATCACTACAGCCCCATCTATCACTCTCATAGCCCTTGTAACATGACCTCCAAAATCAACATGGCCTGGTGTGTCTATAAGATTAATAAGATACTCCTCACCTTTGTACTCGTGGACCATGTTCACGTCTGCATTTTGAACAGTAATACCTCTCTCCTGCTCAACTTCTAAGAAGTCAGTAGCACATGCCTTACCTGCTACCTCAAATGAAAGCATACCTGCACCAGCAAGTAAGGAGTCAGTAGTTGTGGTCTTACCATGGTCTACGTGTGCAACTATCCCTATGTTTCTTATTTTGTCAGTTTGGTACATCAATCTTTTAATTTTGTCGATCATTGATTCTTTCTTTGCCATAGAATCACCTTGAAGATTGAGCTTGTGCTTCTGCTTCTTGTTTCTTGCTTACGGCATAAGACTTTGAGTCTCCATTAGCCGTAGCAATTATTTGTTCGGCTAAAGCAGAAGCCATAGAAACCTTTTTGTTTATAGATGATAAGTATGCTCCTTGGACTAACCATCTCAAAGCAAGATCAACTCTCCTTTGTGGGGATGTATCTACTTGCTTTAAAACTCTTCTTCCACCAAGACCTATTGTCGTAACTTCTTCCCTAGGAGATCCATTCTCAATAGCTTCAACTAATACTTGCACAGGATTCTTTCCTGTCTTATTTTTAACTATCTTAAATGCCTCTTTGACAATCTTGTAAACTGTAGCGAATTTTCCATTTGCAACATCGGATGTGAAATAGTGCTTCTTACCTTTGTGACCAGGAACCATCAAGTGCGTTATTAATCTCTCAACTATATTCACCTTTGACTTACCAAAAGGTTTCTTTGCGAGTCTACCGTACGTGTGTGGAACCATAATAGGCTTAAGAGAAATATATCTAACCAAACCTGGATCATTAACCTTAACTTCTGACAAATCGTATTCGTTGAAGAGTTTCATCTTGCAGGCTTCTCCTTCTTACCTTTTACTATTTGTTGCAATGAAACACCATTAACTTTTATGACTCTAAACTTAACACCAGGTAAGTCTCCCCTAGCTCCTCTTTGTGCTCCACCAATTCTCTCTATTATAACTTCATTGTGCTCATCAACTATTTTCATTGCATTAACCCCTGGAAGGTAAGCCGTAACAACCTTACCATTCTTAACCAATTGAACTCTAACACACTTTCTTAAAGCAGAGTTTGGTTTCTTTGGCTCTCTGTTAACCTTCTCAAGTACTATACCTCTTGCCTGTGGAGCACCTTCGAGAGGATCGTACTTCTTCCAAGTACCTAAAAGCTTAGACTTGTAACCTTTTTTATTGTACTTAAATCTCTTCCTAAGCTTCATTAATCTCCTTGCAGCGAACAATCCTCTTGTCTTCTTTCCCATCTAATCACCCAAGTATTAAGTTTAACGAAATGAGACATTTATAAAGCTTACGCCTAACTAAAAGAATTAGTTGACTCAACTTACCACTAAATCATCTATGTCAAAGTATCTTTGGATGAGCTTCTTGGCCTTGTTTA
>CAZQAZ010000005.1:0-30097 GCA_964591855.1 Candidatus Woesearchaeota archaeon
CAATTTTAAAAACATTCCGAAGAAAGCATAAGATTTAAAAACAGCTACTTTCTTGTAAAACGCATGGCAGAAGTTCACGTATACTCAATTAATGACATCAAAAAGGGAAGTAATGTATTAATCGAGGGTGTACCTTGTAGAGTAGTAGACATTGCCACAAGTAAAACTGGTAAGCATGGCCATGCCAAGGCAAGAATAGAAGCTGTAGGAATAATAGACGGGAAGAAGAGAGTTATTGTGAAGCCAACTTCTGCTAAGATAGAAGTTCCAATAATAGAAAAAAAGACCGCTCAGATTTTAAGTATATCAGGAAATACCGCCCAAGTTATGGACTCTGAGACATTTGAAACTTTTGAACTTGAAATCCCTGAAGAACTCAGAGGAGAATTAAAAGAGGGTATGTCAGTAATCTACTGGGATGTTATGAACCACAAGATCATGAAGCAGATAAAGAAAGAGTGAAGCTTTCTTACATAGCATTCATAAGCGCGTAGGCTTTCCTAACATAATTTGGATTATACACTCTCTGTGCTATAACATCAAGCCCGCCAGTTAAGTTATTTTTCATGACTTTTGCCCTTAAAACCAAATCCTTACCCAAAAGTTGGTTGAACATGTTAAACACGTATTTAGGATTCTTCTTGAACATCTCTGCTATTTCTTGTGTGCTCTTTCCCAGAAGCACCTCGGCAGACTTGTTAAAGAAAGTTACTCTTACAACACCTGTGCCATCGTCTAATAAACCTCTTAGCATAATACTGTAGTTAGGCTCAACTACTCCATGTGTCTTACATTTAAACTTTCCATCCTCATAGTAAAGCTTCTTATTACACTCTGGGCAAGACTCATAAACAGGGTTTGAAGAGAAGATCGAAACTAGTTTCCCTAGCACTAAGAAATCTCCCTCGCTATTAATATCATATATTCTCTTAAGGTTAAGACCATCCTGCTTGTTGTAAAGCTTAAACCCATCAGGGTTCTCAATAAGAATTGTGTTCTGATTTGAATGTATCTCCAAGAAGTTGTTGTTTTCTTTCGTATCAACGTTCTCTAATTTTATCACAGACCCTTCTTTAAGTCCTTTTGCAAGGTCTGTTTTATCATTCCATAAGACTACTTTCCTCGTTGAAGTACCATCATTTAAAAGGAAGCTAACCAACTTTCCCTTTCTATTGTCTTTTGTAACAAACTCTTTAACGGGAAGTATATTTCTTACCTCACCAAAGACTGTTATTCTCCTTAATCCAGATATCAAGTTCTTAAGCTTCACATGAGGAGACTCTGTGACCTTACTCTTGTATAATTTAACTCCCAACTCATTCGCAACAATACAAAGTGCCCCATATTCAGATATTATGCCTTCAAGCTCTTTTACCTTAGCTTCAACTCTCTTAAGAATCTCTTCCCTAGATAAGCCTTTACTCTCTATTATCCTGTCTATAATTTCCTCTTTAGAAAGATTCATCATACAATCTCTTACTCCAAACTTTTTAAATAATTTGTGGTAGTATACTTTATATGGTCATAGAAAAGAAGGGGAAGAAAAGAGGAAGGCCTGTTGGATCTAGAATAAGAGACGAAATATTAGTAATTCTACTCAAAAAGGGTCCTTTGTGTGGATATGAAGTGTATAAAGAGTATGTTAAGAGAAACGGGCCTGTTAACATAAGGTCAATATACTACAACTTAAAGAAAGGTGTAGAGCTTGGTCTCCTTGAGTGCAAAGAAAATATAAAGAAAGGTTCTTTCTCTTGGGGAGATACTGCTAAGATAAAAATATATAGCATCAAAAAGTAGACACACACCTTCATTTCCACTGGAAACACCTTCTTATACGTCGACTACACACTCTCTAATCCCTTTATTTCCTCTGTTAACCCCAATATTTCTTGTGGAAACCCTTATTTATTATTAGATTTTTTTACAATATAATAAATAATAATAAGAGTTTGGGAAAATGAAGAGTTTGCAGGAATGATTAGTAGTTTCCATAGGAAATCAAGGTGTGGGACATGAGAAACAAAGGTGTTTTTCGAGAAAAGAAAGCAAAATGTAACTCAAAAATATATTCCACAAACAATATTTAGAATTAAACAATACTTTTTAAATACAAACATTTCACTGATAAAGCATGACACGGGGGCAAGACAAAGATTTATCTCTCACATTTTTCACAGAGCAAAGCCTAAAGAAAGACTTAACCAAAAATATCTTCTTAAGCTACCTCAATGAAGAGAGTGTCTTTAAGGATAAGAGCCCACTTAACTTAAAGTTCTTCCCAAAGCAAATACCTCACAGAGATAAAGAGATCGCTTACATATCTCATGTGCTAAAACCTTGCCTTAGAATACAGAAGCCTTCTAACCTCTTCATATATGGTCAGCCAGGAACAGGAAAAACACTAACTGTTAAGTATGTGATAAGGTCTCTAGAAGAGGTTGTAAAGGAGCTTAACAGACCAGTTAAGGTGTTGTATATTAACTGTAGGGTGGGTGGTGTAGCAGATACGGATTACAGGCTTCTTGCAAGGTTATGCTCTTTGTTAGGAAGAGAAGTACCCAAGACAGGGCTTGCAACTAAAGACATCTATGACACATTCTATAATCTAGTTGACAGCCAAAAACAAGTGGTTATTCTTGTTTTAGATGAAATAGACAATCTTGTTAAGAAAAAAGGATCTTCCATTCTCTACAATCTCTCAAGAATAGACGACGAGTTAGAACAAGCCAAGCTATCTTTCATTGGAATATCAAATGATACCTCTTTCATTAAATTGCTTGATTCAAGAGTTAAATCTTCGTTAACAGAAGAACAGATAGTCTTTGAACCTTACAACGCAGTACAAATATACGACATTCTTAAAGAAAGAGCAAAATTAGCTCTTAAAGAAGGAACATATGATGATGGAATCTTAAAGATGATAGCAGCGATTGTGGCAAAAGAGAATGGAGACGTAAGAAAGGCTTTAAACTTATTAAGAGTAAGTGCTGAGATTTGTGAAAGAAAAGGGAAGAAGAAAATAACAGAAGAAATGATAAGAGAAGCTGAAGACAAGATAGAAGTAGATGCTACAGAAAAATCTATAAAGTCACTGCCAAAACAGTCTAAGATACTCCTTCTTGCAATAATTAAGATGTGCGAAGGAGGTAATGCTGTTTACACAGGAGACATATACGAGCAGTATATGAAATTGGCTAGCAAGTTGGGAGAAAAGATACTTACTAAGAGAAGAATCTCCGGCCTCATCTCTGATTTAGATGTTATGGGCATAGTGAATACGAAAGTTGTTTCCAAAGGCAGGAGAGGAAGAACAAAGAAGACAACTTTAAACATAGACCCTGCTTTAACCGAGAGAATCTTAAGTTTATTAGAATACGAGCTTAATATGTAAAGAAGTGTGCAATCTGCTATACTAAACTTTATATTGTTTGGAGTGGGAGTTAGTGTATGGCTAAGCTTAGTGACTTTCTTATAGATCCTGATGTTAAGGTAGATCCTTCTAAAGAGAAGGCTTTTGCAGAGTATATTAAAAGGGAAGGTCTAGAACACGAGATTATAACTAAGGAGCACTATAACGATTTTCTTAAGAGATTCGTTGATGTAAGAGGTACTATAACAAAAGACAAACCAGAAGCCAATATAGAGATAGTCAAATCATTCAAGGAGCCAAATAGGAAAAGAACAATAGAAGACTGGATAAAGTATTATAACAGCAAGTTTGAGAAATTAAGATCGCTCTTGTTTGCAACGAGACCCGAGTTAGGAGAAGCAATATCTATAGTTAACTTAAAGAACAAAAAAGACGGGGAGAAAGTTGTTTTGATAGGCATGATTTATGATATTAACACATTATTTGGCAGAAAGAGGATAATCCTTGAAGACCCAACAGGCGTTGTTACTTGTTATTTGAAAGCAGAAGGCGAGTTTCTTGATGAGTTGGTACCTGATGAAGTTATAGGTGTCATAGGAACAAAGTATAGAAATGGAGTCACAGTTAACAAAGTTATATTTCCTGATATTCCTGAAAAACCATTAAAGAAAGCAAAGGACGATGTCTATGCATGTTACACATCAGATATCCACGTTGGGTCAAAGATGTTTTTAGAAGACAGATTTCTTAAATTTATTAGGTGGTTAAGAGGAGAAGATGGGGAGCTTGCCTCAAGGAAGATTGCCAAGAAAGTGAAATACTTATTCATTATGGGTGATAATGTAGATGGTGTAGGGGTGTTTCCAAACCAAAAGAAGTTCCTAAACATTATGAGTGTAGAGGAGCAGTACAAGAAACTTACAGAGTATCTAAAGATGATCCCGAAAGACATACAAATAATTATGATACCTGGAGACCACGATGCAACAAGATTAGCAGAACCACAACCCCCAATTCCAGAGGAGTTTGCTGGGGACTTATATTCCTTAGACAATCTTACTTTGGTTTCCAATCCATCTATGATAGTGATGCACAAAACAGACGACTTTGAAGGCTATCTGAATCTTATCTATCATGGAAATAGTGTTATTCCTTACATACATGACATTCCTTCCCTTAGGGAGAAGGGAATGGAGAAGGCTGACTGGGCACTCCATTTCCTACTAAGAAAAAGACATATAGCACCATCTCACAGCCAATCAAGAATAGCCCCAACACCAGACGATTATCTTTTTATAGACAAAGTGCCAGATATATTTGCTATAGGCCATGTTCACTTCTGCGACGTGAGTAAATACAAACAAACCATAACTTTGACATCGTCTTGCTGGCAAAACAAGACAGATAGACAAGAAAAACTTGGGTTGAATCCACACCCCGCAGTTGTTCCAACTTTCTCATTAAAAGACAATAGAGTGATAAAGGTGAGGTTTGACAATGGGCTTTAATATTGTAGCAAGCGAGTCAATGAGGAAGTATTTAGAAGGAATTAGAAGTAAGTTTGAGGAAGCTTATTCTCTAGCTGTTAAGGCAAGAAGCAAGGGTTTGGATCCAGAGAAAGAAGTTGACATCAAAATAGCTAATGACATTGCTGATAGGGTAGAAAAGTTAGTTGGAGCTGTGGACCAGACGATACTCAATAAAGGTCTTCCGGAGAGAATAAGACAGTTGAATGAAGAATACGGAGAAGGAGATTGGAGAGTTGCTTTGAAGATAGCAGAAGAAGTGTCGTTTGGTAAATTTGGAGATTTTGGCTCTCTGGCGAAGAATTTGGAGATGGGTGTTAGAGTAGGTTTGGCATATATAACTATGGCAGTTACTGCAGCGCCTCTTGAGGGTTTTGTAGAGCTCAAGTTGAAAGATAGGACAGATGGCCAGCAGTATGTGTCTTTATTGTATGCTGGGCCTATAAGGGCCGCTGGAGGAACAGCCGCAGCTGTTAGCGTCTTAATAGCCGATTATCTTAGGAAGAAACATGGGTTGAAAGAATATGATCCAACACCAAATGAGATTGAAAGATACAAGACAGAGTTGAATGAGTATCACGATAGAGTAGCGAGGTTACAGTACCTTCCTTCTGCAGAAGAGATAGAGTTTTTGGTTAAGCACATACCTGTAGAGCTTAATGGTGACGCCTCTACAGATAAAGAAGTTCCTAATCATAAAAATCTTCCTAGGGTAGAGACTAATAAGATAAGAGGTGGAATGTGTCTTGTGTTTGGTGAAGGTGTTGCACTTAAAGCTAAGAAGATACTGAAGAATATTGAGAAGTGGGGAAAAGACTTTGATCTTGATAATTGGATGTTCCTTAAAGACTATCTTAAGCTACAGGAAAAAAGAAGTGCTGGTAAAGAAGCAACAGAAAACGAGTTGAAAGTAAAACCTGTTTATAAGTATCTTGAGGAGGCTGTGGCAGGTAGGCCAATATTTGCTTTTCCTCTTGAGAAAGGAGGGTTTAGGTTGAGATATGGGAGGTCGAGGTTGTCAGGTCTTGGAGCAGCAGGCATACATCCAGTAACAATGTTTGTTATGAACTCTTTCATAGCAACTGGTGTCCAACTAAGAGTGGAGAGGCCTGGGAAAGCATGTGCAATAACACCTTGTGACTCTATTGAGCCACCAGTTGTCTTACTTGATAATGGAGACGTTCTAAGGTTGGAGTCCTTAGAGCTGTACGAGAAGGTTAAGTATAACATAAAAAAGATTTTGTTTAATGGTGATATCTTGTTTAACTATGGAGATTTCTTGGAGAACAATCATGTGTTGCTTCCATCACCTTATGTGGAAGAGTGGTGGGTTCAAGAGCTGAGGAAAGCTGTGGAGGAGAAAGGTGATGGAGCAATTAAGGACATTCTAGGAGATTATGAAAACTTGTTTAGCAACGTTTTTGATTATAAGATTTCAGGTGAACAAGCTGTAGAGCTGTCAAAAGTCTATGGTGTACCTCTTTATCCAAGGTACTTGTTGTTTTGGAATGATCTTGACGCAGGGAAGGTTGTTTCTCTACTAAAGAAGTTAAAGTCTTTAGGTAAGGATAAAGTGTTAAGTGGGGTGTTCGACTACGATGAGGAATTAAAGTCCATATTTGAAGAACTTAAGCTACCTCACTTTATTAAAGAGGAGAAGATAGTTTTAGACAAAGAGTATGTTATTCCTTTCTTCGAGTCCGTAGCGAAGGTGTTTGATACAAATGTTGAGTTAGACAAACTTGAGGAGTACGATGATGCTTTAGCTTTAATAAACAGATTCTCAAATGTGGTTTTGAGGAACAAAGCACCAATTTATATTGGTGCTAGGTTAGGAAGGCCAGAGAAAGCTAAATTAAGAAAAATGAAAGGTAGACCACAAGTATTGTTCCCTGTTGGAAGCGAGGGTGGGAGACTAAGATCCGTGCAGGAAGCTTATAATAAAGGATATGTGACAGCAGACTATCCAAACTTCTGGTGCCCAAAGTGTAAGAAGTTCTCGGACACAGTGATATGTGATTGTGGAGAAACTTGCGAGCTTAAGTATTATTGTAAGAGCTGTGGAATCTATAACGATACGGAAGTGTGCGATAAGTGCGGTGGAAGAGCTAGACCATACACAAATAAGAGGATAAACATAAGAAAAGTGTTCGACAAAGCAGTGAAGAACTTGGGCTTAACAAAGCCGCCTCTTATCAAAGGGGTAAGAGGTATGAGTAGCAGAACAAAAATACCAGAACTCATGGAAAAAGGAATACTTAGAGCAATACATGGGTTGTATGTGAACAAGGATGGAACAATAAGATACGATGCTATAGAAGTTCCTGTCACACATTTCACACCAAGAGAAATAGGAACCTCTATTAAAAAGCTAAGGGAGTTAGGTTATACTCATGACATACACGGTAGACCTCTTGAAGACGAAGATCAAGTCCTAGAACTCAAGCCACAAGATGTTATTCTCCCTGGTTGTACAGAATTAGAAGAATCTAACTCAATACAGTACATAATAAAGATAATGAACTTTGTTGACGATGAGTTGGAGAAGATATATGGTCTTCCAAGGTACTACAATGTTAAAAATTTTGAGGATGTGGTAGGACATCTTATAATAGGTATAGCTCCACACACTTCTGCAGGAACTATAGGAAGGATAATTGGTTTCTCTAGAACACAAGGTTATTTTGCACATCCTTTCTTCCATTCTGCTTGTAGGAGAAATTGTGACGGAGATGAGCTAGCATTTATTCTCCTTTTAGATGGGCTGTTAAATTTCTCAAGGCAGTATCTTCCAGATGTTAGGGGAGGAAGAATGATGGATGCACCTTTAGTTATAACTGTGTACCTTGATCCAAATGAGATAGATTCGGAAGCGCATAATATGGATAGAGTTTGGGGTTACGACTTAGAGTTCTATGAGAAATCTCAGAATTTTGTGAAGCCTTATGAAGTTGATATAGACACTGTCGGGAAGCATTTGGGTAAAGAAACCCAGCTTGAAGGCATAGGATACACGCATCCTGTCTCTGATATGAATCTTGGTGTTAGGGTTAGTGCTTACAAAGAGTTGGATGATATGCTGGCCAAAATAACAGCTGAGATGAATCTTGCGGAGAAATTGGTTGCAGTACCTACTTCAGAGGTTGCAACTGCTATAGTGGAGAAACATTTCTTAAGAGATCTAAGAGGAAACTTAAGGCAGTACTCCACACAAACCTTTAGATGTGTTAACTGCAATGAGATATACAGAAGAGTTCCACTTGCTGGAAGGTGTATAAAATGTGGTGGTAAACTTGTTCTTACGGTTACAGAAGGGTCCATAATGAAATACTTACCACACTCTTTATCTTTAGCGGAGAAGTACGACCTAGACCCTTACATAAAAGAGCAGCTTCAGATCCTGAAGAGGAGAATAGAGTTGTTATTTGGCAAAGAGCCTACGAAGCAAGTATCTCTTAATCAGTTTATGAAGAAGTGACTCTTAGAGCACGCCCAATAAAAGAAGAATTGTTACGAGGTTTAAACATCCAAGAATGTGTACATTTGAGACTTCTTTCTTTGCTGTGATGTATCCAAGATATGCAGATGGAAGGAGAACGCTTAGGCCAAGTAAACCATCGAAATACAAACTAAGGGCCACAATAAAAACTATTGATGCCACATAGAGGGGCTTAAGGTTCCTCCCACTGAGAAGCTTGAACAGCTTCTTGCTTGTTGAAGTTAAAGTCAGGTACGCGAGGAAACTAATTAAAGATACGAGGAGCAAGAACGCAATGTAAGTTTTTGCATCCAATGTGAGAATACTTTTAACACCTTCAATAACACCATTTCTTGATTTGTTTAGCAAGTAAAGAGAAGTTAATGAAAAGAGAACATCAAAGTTTACCACAGCTCCAAGTGAGACAATAAATTCTTTTTCATCTGCTTTTGTTAGGAGGTTTGACAGCATTGTGGCCTGTGACGAAGAGACACTAGGTATGAGGGCCATTGTAAATGAGGAAAGAAATCCTAAGAGCGTGGCTTTGATTTTGCTTTTGAAGGGAAGAATTAATTTTAGTGGTGTGGTCTGCTTTGGAAGTTTTGGAGTGCTAAGGTTTGATGCTACAAATCCTATACCAAACATGCCACTTAACAAATGGAGGAATGGATTATTTAATTTCAGCACGAAACTGTAAACACCTAAAAGACCGCTTGCAAGAAAGATTATTGCTGCAAGTGCGATCTTCTTTAGTTTTCTCTCTCTTAGTATCAACAGCAAAACAATTAAGATGAGAATGAAAGGCGTTATAGGTTTTATTGTGTAGTAAATAAAATCTAGCAGAAAAATAATGGCCGGAAGGAATGTAAGAAAGAAGAAGCTTGACACTAAAGAGCCAAATGCATAGAGTCTCATAGCTTCTGTTCCCAAACCGCGAAGTATCATTCTTCTAACAGGGTGTATTCCTAGTACTGTTTCTTCTGTTGGCATGGAGGTTATACTCATCCTTAAGAATCCAAAGAAGTTATATGTCACAAGGCTCGAGACAAGAAAGATGGAAGCTAGAACAGGGTTAAGCTGCATTGAGGTTACAAGAGGAACTATGTTGTTTATGTGCATTCCAGGTATAAGCCCAAGAAGACAGCCGGTTATGTAACCCAAGCCTCCATAGGCTATCTCTGATAGCATGCTCTCACTTTTCTACAAAGCGCTTAAGAAAGTTTATCTTTCCATAGGTTGGTTTCTTCTTACCTTCTAACACTCTTTTCATCTCTAAGGCAACTTCTTTTGGGGATTTGTTGGTTGTGTCTATTTCGTGGACCTTGTGACCTTTCTTCAAAGCCTCTACTAATATTAGATCTATTAACTCAGCTTCTACATTTTCATTTATCTTAGATTTTGAGTACCTCCTTCTCTTTAATCTACGGGTTAGAACATCTGGAGAGCATCTAAGCACAAAACACATCTTAACCATGCTTTTCGGTAACAAATGAGATAGTGTTGACGAGAAGATCACGTCTTGATGTTTAAGATCAAATTTAGAGCTTAAGAATCTTGCTACGTCCTCAGGGTCAAGTATCTTACACTTTCTTGCTTTATCGTATTCATAACTTACGTTAAGGTTCTTGTTCTCCACAACGGGAACTTTGATTAGTTTTGATAGCTCCTTTGCAGAAGAAGATTTCCCCGTTCCAGGAACACCACTTATCGCTATGATCATAGTATCTCAACTTCTATAGGTATTCCAAGCCTTTTCTCAAGATTTCTTATCCTTTTACCTTTAACTCCAACTATTTTCTTCTTTTCTTTCTTTGGAACATAAACGTGGAGAACATTGTTTTTGATCTCGAACTTGTAGCCTTTGAACTCTCTTCTTATTTTCTCCAATAATTCCTTGTCCTTCCTCTCAACAGGCATAACAACAGTTTCTTCACCAAATACAAATATCTCATACTCCAATTCTTTTGTTAGGAAGTCCCTCACTTCTATTACTGGTCTGGCTAAGTCCTTTTCTGTCATTCCAGTAGGGACTTTAACACAGGAGTTCAGCTCGAGTATCTTTTTAGGCTCACCATCTTTTATGAAGACTATTGTATCTATTATGTGTGGTATCATGCCTAATTCAACTTTGCCAACAAACCTTTGTACGGCGTCTATAGGCGTTGTTGCGTGGACAACACCTATTAATCCTATTCCAGCAAGTCTCAACTCTGAGAAAAGCATGAAGTCGTCAATACTCCTTATCTCGTCAAACACAGTATAATCAGGTCTGGAGAGAAGAAGAATGTCAATTATTTCTTTTTGTGTAGCATGATTTTTGGAGTATTGGGTGATCTCATTAGGAAGAATGAGATCTCTGGGAGCTTCTATTGTTCTAACTAATTTATTCTTCTTGAGATAGTGAACTGCCAAAGCTTGAGCGAATGTAGATTTACCCATGCCTGGAGCTCCTGCTATTAATATTCCTTCAGCTTTCTTGTCGAACCTTTCTATTAGTTTCTTGTCAAGCTTGTAGTCCTCAAGGGAAAGTTTCTTGATAGGCCTTACTGCAGTAATTTCCCATTTTTCAGATAGTGGTGGTTTTGTTATTACAATCCTGTAGTTCTTATGTTGGATTATTATAGAACCAGGTCTCTCTGTTTCTATATAAGAATCGTTTGTTAGTTTTGAGGTTTCAATAATCTCTAGACCTATCTCTTTTAGTTCTTCGCTCGTAAGTTCTTTGTTGCTAAGCTTCTTGAACTTCCAATTTCCAGGTCTACCAATCTTTGCTATTGGGATTGAACCTTCCTTTAGGTGGACAGACATCGTGTTGTCCGTGAAAAATGTTTCTATTTTGATCTTCCTTGCCAACCTTTCTTTTGGTTTGAAGTATATAACATCTATGTTAGAAGCCAACGCAACCTCGTATTGCACGTTATCACATGTAACAAGTGTGCATTTTTCTTTCCAAGCATAATCCCTTATTAGAGCATCTATCTCTCCTCTTTTTGCCATCTTGATTTGCTCTGGCTTGGGTCTTTCTCCAACGTACCTTAAGTTTATCTTTCCTTCCTTAGATAGTTGCAGAAGTCGTTTTATCTCGTCGAGGCCTATGAGTCCAATTGGCTTACCTTGATTTGCTTGGTGCTCTAGTTCAGCTAATACAGCTCTGTGGATTAGTATCTCTCCTTTTACCTTCTCTTCGGATATAAGTTTGGATAAGATTTCTTCTATTATTGATGATGTGTCTGGGAGATATCTTTTCATAAGTATCACACAAATTTTATTTCCCTAGGTCTTGGACCCAAGAACTTCTTGAACTCTTTTGGCCAATTATCTTCGTCTAGCCCATGTTGGGCTAGGAATACAGCCAGCCACCTCTCAAAGCCTATACCTGAACACCCACTCCATAGTGCTTCTCCTTTCTGAGATTTGATCCCAAAAGCTTTTGTGTACTTGTCTCCAACTACAGATAAGTTTTGGAATTCTAACCAACCATCTTCACGGCCTTTGTATGGAAGTAATGCTTCGAAGTCTATTGTTCCTTTCCATCTTCCACTTTCGTCTTTGTCCAGACCCACCGATCCTGATTGTTGCATGTAGAATGGTGTAACCTCTGCATATCTCCATTCTAAGTCAAGTATATCATTGAAAACGTGTTCGTATCTTTTTATTAAATCTTCTTTAATTTTCTCTACTTGTTCAGGTGTTCCAATGTACACAGGCTCGAGCCTGTGGAATTCGTTTACTCTTTCTATCCCATGTTTTCCTCCAGCCTCATTCCTGTTAGATGTCCCACTCATGTCGTATACGAGTATTGGAAGGCTTTCTTGGGCTACAACCTTTCTAGAATATGCCCAATAAATGTTTGGGCATTGGGCGTAGCAGTTTCCACCCATGGGGTCCTTAAGCATGCCTTTTATTAGTTCCACAGGAGCTTTCTTTGTTATCTTGTATGTGTCTATGACCATTGACCAGTCTTTTATGTCTCTTGATTTTGGAAGCGACACGAAGTAGATCTCAGGCTCTGATCCTGCAAGGTGTCCTGTCTTTTCCCATACGCTAAATGGGACAACCTTTGGATTTATAATCTCCTGGAAGCCAAGAGGTTTGAAAACCTCTTCTACAGCTATCTTCTTTAAAGCATTTATTATCCATGTCGCATAAACATCAAAGTGCCATTGACCTGGACCAGGACCTTGCCTTATCCATCCTCTCTTTATCATCTCTAAGGTTGGGTCTTTGTTGAATTTGTGTTCTCTTGGTTCTCTAGACCAAATGATTTTTCTGTACTCTTCCTTACCTTCGTAATAGTAAGAATTTACTCGATCCACAAAAGTATTTATTAACCTACTGACCCATCCTTTTCTTAGGGCTTCCTCTTCTAATACACTCACATCTAATTCAAGCTTGGCGGTATTGTTTTCGTAGCTCCAGGACTTTAAGAATGGGAATTCAAACTTCTCTAGAGGTTTCTTATCTAGGGTTAACTCTATCTTGTAATCGTCAACAAATATATCCCTTATACCTATTTTATAATCCCTTCCTAAAATGTCTTTTAACCAGTTTTTTATCCTAAGTAGCGCATCATCTGCTCTTATATAGCTTGATACAGAAGCAATGGTAATCCTTATTATGTTCCCAGTTATAGAGACGTCTTCTACTGTTGCTCCCTTTTCTCCTTCATCGAGACCTTTTCTTAGCAAAGTATTCTCAAGGTCTTTTATGGACATTGACAGTCCTTCTATGGCTTCTAGAGGTAAGTCTTTACTTAGCTTGAACCCACCCACCAAATAGTACTTAATCATAAAACATATGCCAAGTTCTGCTTATTTAAATATTTGCATCTAGGTAAATCAAGGAAGGAGCAGCATCTTTCTGGTTGTTGTATTTAGAGCCTGGCCTTATGTTATAGGGTACTTCAGAAGGAGAGGACAGGAGATGGAATGCTATTTGTCCTATTCTCATACCTGGTTTAAGAGCCACAGGCATCTTACCAATGTTAGAGATTTCTAGGGTTATTGTTCCTTCAAAGCCCGAATCTATGTAACCTGCCGTAGAATGTATGATTATCCCTAATCTCCCCCAGCTTGATCTCCCTTCCAACATACCAACAATGTCTGGGGGGAGCTTTACTCTCTCTAAAGTTGTTCCTAATACGAAATCTCCTGGATGTATGACGTATTTGTCTTTGACTTTGATTTCTTCTGTGTATTCGCTTGGGTCTATAGGTTTTGATGGGTCTATATGGGTATTCGAGCCGTGTTTAAAAATTCTAAATGTGTGCCCTAATCTTACATCTATGGAGCAAGGACCTACATTTTTCTCCTCGAAAGGTTCGATTATGATCTTACCTTCCTTCACGAATCTTTTTATGTCTTTGTCGGAGAGAATCATAAAAGTTCACATAAGCTTTTAATATTAAAATATCTTATTGTTCTGTGATGGCTGCTTCGGAAAATATACGTTTGTTTGTTGCAATAGATCTTCCCAAAGAGATAAAAGAGCAAATAAAGGACTTACAGAAAGAGATAGACATGGAAGGGGTTAAGTTAGTTGAAGAAGAGAACCTTCACCTTACCCTTTGTTTTATAGGTGATACGAGTAAAGAAGATTTTGAGACTATAAAAGAAAAGCTGAAGCAGTTGTATTTTAAGAGTTTTACAATTAGTGTTAGAGGTACGGGTTCGTTTCCTAATAAATTGTATCCAAGAGTTTTGTTTCTGTATGTAGAGCCTGCCACTAAAGTAAGAGTGTTGTCGGAGCAGATACATTCTTTACTTGATGTACCTGTTGATAAGGAGATAGTCCCTCACATAACTATAGCAAGAGTAAAATTCTTTAAAGACAAAGGGAAAATAATAAGTTTTGTTAACAGGTGGAGCAATAAGCAGTTTGGCTCGTTTAAGGTTGAGAGGGTAAAGCTTTATAGCTCGAAATTGACAAGTAGTGGACCAGAGTATAAGAAGGAGGGAGAAGTGCTTGCGTTTGATTGTATGCGAGAAGAACATAGCAGCTAAAAGAATAGCAGACATACTTAGTGGTGGAAAAGCTAAGAAGTCGAAGACAGAAATACCTTACTATTCTTGGGATGATACTTATGTTATTGGTTTGTCTGGGCACATAGTAGATGTTGGCTTTCCAGATGAGTACTCCTCTTGGACTAAAGTAAATGAGAAAGAACTGCTTAATGCTGAGATTATTTATAAGGAGACCAAACCAGAGATAATAAAGCAGTTAAAGGAATTGGCTAAGAAGGCAGACGAAGTTATTATCGCTACCGACTACGACAGCGAGGGAGAATTGATAGGTTTAGAAGCCCTTGATATAATTAAGGAAGTAAACCCGAAAGTCAAAGTAAAGAGAGCATTATTCTCGGCTATAACGGAAGAAGATATTAAAGCAGCTTTCTCGAATCTTAAGACCGTAAATAAAAACTTAGCATACAGTTCAGATGCTAGGAGAAGAGTTGATTTGATTTGGGGATCCATTCTAACAAGGTTTATATCAAGAGCTAGTAAGAAGATGGGGCATAATTTCCTTAGTGTCGGTAGAGTTCAGACACCTGTTTTAAAGATACTCGTTGACAGGGAGAGGGAAAGGAAGAAGTTCGTTCCAGAGACTTATTGGGTTGTTAAAGCCATTCTCTTGCATGGCAGGAAGGAATTGGAAGCTGTTTATGAGAAAGATAAGATATTTGACAAGGCTCTCAAAGACAAACTCGAGAATTTAGAGGTAGAGAAAGCTAAAATCTTAAGCATAGAAAAGAAAGAGGTTGTTAAACAACCTCCAACACCCTTTAACACAACAGATTTCTTAAGAGAAGCGGCAAGACTTGGTTTAACTGCACCTCAAGCTATGAATGTGATTTCATCACTTTACCTTAAAGGATTTGTTTCGTATCCAAGAACAGATAATACTGTTTATCCCAAGACTCTTGATTTGAAGAAGATTTTGAGCAGAATATCAAAGCACCACAGGTTGGGCAGTCTGGCTAAGGAGCTCCTTAAGAAAAAAGTACTTACTCCAACCAAAGGTAAGAAATCAACCAAGGACCACCCACCAATTCATCCAGTTGGTGTCCCTAAGAAAGGAGAACTTAATGCTATTGAGGATAAGATTTATGAGTTAGTGTACAGGAGATTCCTTGCTACACTCTCTGACCCATCAAAGGAACTTAGAGTGAAGATTGTATTAGATGTGGGTGGTGAGAAATTTGTTTTGAATGGATTAAGAGTTATAGAGGAAGGATGGAGGAAGTATTATCCTTACTCTAAGGTGGAAGAGAAGGAAATTCCAGATCTAAAGAAAGGAGATACATTAAAAGTTAAGGAGATTGTAGTAGAGGAGAAGCAAACTAACCCTCCAGGGAGGTATGGGTATAGCAAGATAATTAAAATTATGGACGAGCTTAATTTGGGTACAAAAGCAACGAGACCAGGTATCCTACAAAAGCTTGTTCAAAGAGGTTACGTTTCTAAGGGTAGCCAGCTTATCCCTTCAAAAATTGCAATGAAGGTCGTTGAGTCCTTAGAGAAGTATGCTCCTTTAATAACGAAGCCGGATATGACAGCTAAACTTGAAGAGGAGATGGAGAAGATTGCTGAGGGGAAAGTAGAAAGAGATAAGGTTGTGGACGAATCTAAAGGCATACTTGAGAAAGTATTGGTGAAGATGCAGAAGAAAACTAAAGAAATAGGGGACGAAGTGAGGAAGGCATATTATTGGGAACCACTTGGCACATGTGATAAGTGTGGCAAGGGGGAAATGAGAATTATTAAATCCAAGAGTTCAAAAAAGAGATTCGTCGCCTGTTCTAATTATCCTAATTGTAAGAATTCTTGGCCTTGTCCTCAAAAGGGAAGACTTTTTGTTCTTGAAGAGAAGTGCAAGTATTGTGGCTTTAGGAAAGTGTTGATATCAACACCAGGAAGAAGAGCATGGAAATTATGTTTGAATGTGAACTGTCCTGGCAAGAAAGACAAGAAGAAAGAGTAATTATGTTGTAATTATGTTTCCACTATCCAATACAAGGATAGTATGTTCTGCCTGTGAGACTATTCCATCCGCTTCCTCCTTTAAGTTTGGGTAGTTATGTAAGTATCTTTTTAGCTCTATAAAGCCACTTGCTATTTGGAACTTATTGAACTTTGTAGTAAGCCACCTCTTAGCAAATGGGAGTGTTTTGTATTCTTCTACTATGTAGGAGAATAATTTTCTAGCATTTGGTGTTCTTAGAGGGGGTATGTTCTCAACTTTAAAGATCTCAGAGTTTTTAGTTTCAATTATGAACCCATTTCCATTTGTGGCAAAAGGTTCTATTGCTATGGCAATATTTGGCTCTAAAGTCTTATCTGAGCCGTTGTCATAGTTTGGTATCGTTAAACCGTGGTGAAGATCGAACTGTCCAAGGCCATGCCCAGACAGATTCCTTATAGATCTGTATCCATAACTTGCAATAGTTTTTTCTATTGCACCCCCAATTTTGCTTAGTTTTATACCTGGCTTTAATGTGTCTATAGCAGCCTTTAATGCTTCTTCAGAAGCTTTTATTAGGTCTTTGTATTCATCTGTCCAACAGAAAGATATGGCAGTATCGGCTATGAAACCATCAACATGTACACCGATATCTACTTTTACAAGGTCTTCTTTTTTAATTTCTCTGTCGTCCTCAAGTTTTGCTGTATCATGTGCAGCAATTTCATTTACAGATATATTAACTGGGAATGCAGGCTTCCCACCAAGCTTTATTATTCTGTCTTCTAATTTTTGACATATTTCATAATATTTTGCCCCAGGCTTTACTATTTCTCTTGCAAGCTTTTTAACTTCTTTTGCTATCTCCCCAGCAGCCTTATATTTTTTTATTACCTCTTCTTCCATTTTAGACACCCGCTGTGTAGAGTTAGTAGTCATCACTCTATTTTAAGTTTTTGATGCGGTTAGATAGTTTTAAATTTTGGGCTTTGTGTAAAAGGATATGAAACCACTAACAGCACTGGACATATATGTAATAGTAAATGAATTACAGCCGATAGTTGGAACTAGGGTGGAGAAGGTCTATCACAGTGGATCGGATCTGACTTTTAGGTTATTCAACAACAGGCTTAAGACTGTGTACCTAAGAGTTAAAGTAGGTTCGTACCTTGCACTTACTGAATATAAGGAGAAAAACGAGAAACCAACTAATTTTGCTATGTTACTTAGGAAGTATTTGAATGGGTACACATTAAGAGAGATAAGACAGGTTGGCCATGAGAGAATTGTGGACTTGGTATTTGAGAAGGAAGGAGATAAGAAAATACTAGTACTTGAATTATTCTCAAAAGGAAATGTTATACTATGCGAGCCTTCCTTTAATGTGATCTTTGCTTTGAAAAGACAGTTCTGGGCGGATAGGAAGATACAAGCTGGTAAGAAGTACATTTTACCACCAAAAGTATTTGATCCATTTACACTCTCGAGAAAAACGTTCTTAGACATGCTTGATAGGTCCACTGCACAAGATGTTGTAAGATTCCTAGCAGTGGATTTAAGTTTAGGTGGATTGTACTCGGAGGAAGTTCTTTTTAGGGCAGGAGTTGACAAATCAAAGCCATTAAATGAGTTAACAGACAGCGAGAAGAAAGATATCTATACAACCCTAAGGGAAATTCTTATCTCGATCAAGAACATGAAACTTAAGCCACAGGTTGCTATTAGGGAAGATAAACTTGTTCCTCTTCCATTTGACTTCTTGACATTTAAGGGGTGGGAAAAGAAGTACTTCTTAACATACAATCAAGCTGTCGATTATGTTGGAACGCATTATAAAGTGGAGACTATAAAGAAGAAAGCTGTCATAGACATAGATAAAGAGATAAGGAAGCTAAAAAGAGTTTTAGAGGAGCAGGCAGAGAGGATAGAAGAGATGAAAATAAAATACGAGAAGAATAAAGAGGTTGGGGACTGGATATACAAGAACTTTACATCCTTGCAAGATACTCTTAATAAGATACACGAGCTTAGAGAAAAAGGAGTTTCTTGGGATGAGATAAAGGAGAAAAACTTAGTTAAGAGAATAGATGAGAAAAATGGTAAAGTGTATGTTGATATGAACGGCGAGGAAGTAAAGATAGACATAACAAAATCTTTAACGGAAGTGGCGGGAGAATATTACGATAAAGCCAAGAGGGCTAAGGCGAAGATTAAAGGAATAATGAATTCTATGGAGGAGATTAGAAAGAGGTTAAGCCAGATAGAGAAGACAAAGGAGACGAAACTAAAAAGAGTTGAAAAGAAGCTTCCTAAGAAGAAGGAAAGTAAGAAGTGGTATGAGAAGTTTAGATGGTTTGAATCTTCAGAAGGATTCTTGGTTGTCTCAGGAAAGGATGCAACTACCAATGAAATCCTTATAAAAAAGTACATGGAGCCAAACGATATTGTATTGCATGCGGAGATAGCAGGCTCTCCATTTACTTTAATCAAAAACGGAAAAGAGGCTGGAGAGAAAACCATAGAAGAAGCAGCAATATTTACAGCATCTTTCTCTAAAGCTTGGAAAAGTGGTTATGGTTCTATAGATGTGTATTGGATTAATCCGGATCAAGTATCAAAGAAAGCACCTTCTGGAGAGTATATTTCTAAGGGAGGGTTTATGGTGTACGGAAAAAAGAATTACTTGAAGAACGTTCCTTTAGAGCTTGCTGTTGGGTTTAAAGATGAGCCTATAATAGGACCTAAGAGTGCAATATCTAAAGTCTCAAGGTTTGTGTTGATCAAGCCAGGAGACATGAAGAAGAAAGATGCTGTTGATAAGATAAGAAGAAAGTTAATGAGGCTAGTTGGAGAGGAAGTTGATAAAGACTCGTTGTCTAGAATCTTACCTTCTGGTGGAATAAAAATAGAAAAATGAAAAGAAGTTTACAAGTCAGCAGGTCTAAGTGTCTTTCTACCGTTTGCTTCAGCTCTCTTTACAGCTTTCTTTAAGATTGCTTCTACTTCTTTGCTCAATGCTTCGACAACTCTGTCTGGGCATCTAAGCCCTTTCTTTGCAACGAATGTTTTTACTTCCTTCTTCACAACAAAAGCCATTACTATCACCCCTTATTTTAATTGTAGTAAAATTTCCGTGCTTTTAAAGTTTTTTATAAGCATCCTTCCGTTATTAGGTGATGCATTACTATAAGCAACCCAACAAGAATCATTATCCAACTTGAAAAGACCCATCCCACTAGAATCAAGGCAAGCCCCACTGCTGAGTGGTGTACCCTGAGGTTTTTATATTTGATAATGAACCCACTTTTGTATAGAATGATAAATGTGATGAATAACAGTAAGGCTATGATATCTACGGTTGATAGATTCATATCCAGTACCTCCTGTTTTTTATGAACTCTCTCTCAGCTTTAATGATTTCTAAGACAAGATCCTTCTTGGACTTATAATGTTTAGAGAGTATCTGCTTAGCCTTTGTGGGACCTATTCCATAAGCGGCCATAACATAGCAGGCTAAGGGACCATAATTAAGGAAAAGCTCACTAGTTTCCTCAAGTCTTTTGGATGTGATCTTCTTGTTTCCTCTTTTCTTCATACTCTCTGTTATGAATCCTATTGTCTTAGCTTTGCAGTATGGGCATTTGAAGTTTTTAGGTATGCTTTTCACTCTATATGTTCCTATTGGATTATTACAGTGCATACAAACAAGGTAAACCTTCTTTTCACTTAATCTCCTGTCTACAAGGTCTACTAGTTCTGAGTAAGCGAATTCCGGTTTGATGAAGCTTCCCAAAGATGATTTTTGTAGCCCAAGAATACTTGTCTTTGAAAGCTTGTTCCTCTTTATGACTTTTATTTCGTTGTTGTTTATCTTCGAAAGAACATCTTTTAGACCTTCCACATCTATCTTCTCTCGGAATAAGTCTTTAAACACTTCTTTTTCAACAACACTTCCCCTCATTGTGTCTATAAGTCTTCTTACGAGAGAGTGTGAAAAGTCTGCATCCTTTGATATGAGACCAAATCTTTTCGCGGTTCTGTAAAATGAGAAGAGGAACTCCGACGAATTCTTAAGGGATGTTTTTATTATGTAATCCACCCAATCTGGCGATAGAGATTTAAGAAGGTTAGGTGAAAGATCAAATGCTTCACCTTTTGGAAGTTCAAACATTATTCTGTATGGATCAACTTTTGTATTGATAGAAGAGCCTATTCTTGATGATATGAGAGACCCCAAGACTTTTGATAAGGCTTCATTTATCTTGGATCCGTAGCATGCATTAACAACAATTATGTTTTTTTCTTGCTCTATGGTTATTAGGTTTTTGTTGGGTGTTTCTGGTCCAAATGCTTTTTTCTTTAGTGTGGATGATGTTTCAGCCACTTCTCTTGATACTGGGATAAGCTCTCCTTCCCACGATGGAATAGCACCCTCAGCAGAGTCGCTTCTTACGACTTCTATTGTAGAACCTTTTATATCTGTTATAACCCAAGGTGTACCTTGCATTACTATAACTTTTCCTATCTCACACCTATTAACAACGAAGTTTTGGTGAAGGATTCCCACTCTCTTATTCATTTCAGCATCTTTTACTATGAAGTTCTTCTCGTCTGGAATCATAGAGATGGAATCATAATAGTACTTTAAGCCCCTCCTTGATTTTATCAGAAAGCCATCTCTCTCATATAATAGTCCTATGCTCTTTAGAAGGTTAACAACGTTAAGAAACTCTTCGAAGTTTAAGTTGTTGAATGGGTAGGCCTTCTTGATAGAAGAGTATATTGACTTTGGGCTTCTGCTTTGTGTTAGGAGGTATCCTATTATTTGATGTGCTAAGACATCGAGTGGAGTTTTTGGCATTAGTGGTTTCTCAAGCCATCCTTCGGAGACCTTCTCAAGTATGGCTAAGCTTTCGAAATAATCATCTTCATCTTGCACAAGTATCACACCATTTGATATAACATCTCTCTTATGACCTGCTCTTCCAACCCTTTGAACAAGTTTTGTAACTTGCCTAGGTGACGAGTATTGCATTACTAAATCTATATCACCTATGTCTATTCCAAGTTCAAGAGAAGATGTGGCTACGAGTATTTTTATCTCACCTTTTTTAAATTTGGACTCTACTTCTAACCTCTTTGTCTTTGAGAGAGATGAGTGATGAACACCAACATTTACACCTAGCTTGTTTAGTCTTAAGCCTAAGAGTTCGGCCATTTCTCTTGTATTTACGAACACAAGTATTCTATTGTAGTACTTTGAGAGTTCTATGATCTTGTTGATGTTGAACGCTGCGGATTGTGTTATCATTAGTTCCTTTGCTACGTCTTTATCTGTTTTTGAGGGAGAAGGTGTGATTATTTTTATATCATACTCCTTGGCTTCTTTCACCTTAACAATCTTTGCAGGTTTCCCACCTGTTAGAAACTTTGAGATTTCTACTTCGTCTCCTATTGTTGCTGATATTCCAACCCTTTGGAATGCGCTTAGTTCACTTAACCTCTCCAACGCCACTGTGAGTTGCGACCCTCTTTTGCTTGTGAATAATTCATGTATCTCATCCACGATTACAAACTTAAGTTTCCTTAGGTGTTCTCTTAGTTTCTTTCCTGTTAATATTCCTTGAAGAGTTTCTGGTGTGGTGACTAGTATATCTGGTGGAATGTTGGACTGGAGTCTCTTAGCGTGTGCTGTTGTGTCACCATGTCTGACATCCATACTTATGTCTATCGAGTCAGCAAATGAAGCAAGTTGCTTAAAGATATCTCTGTTTAAGGCTTTGAGTGGTGTTACATATAGTGCTTTGATTCCTCTGTTCTTGTCGTTCTTTAACTTTGAGAATATTGGGAGCATAGCAGCGAATGTTTTTCCATAACCTGTTGGTGCGATGATTAAAGTATGTTTTCCTTCTAGAATTTCTTTGGCTACTTCTAGTTGAAATTCATATATTTTACCAAACTTCTGAATAAACTTTTCTAACACTTCTTGGTCTAGAGCTTTCATACGGATGTTAATACCTCAAGAATAAATATATATTTATCTACGTGTGAGTATATTTATGAACTTTGGAGAGGTTTTGAGGCGGATTAAACCAAGTGAGAGGGAAAGTAAAAGAATACAAGCAGTAGCGGCAGAGATAAAAAGTGTTCTTGAATCCCTTTTTGCAGAGTTTGGAGCTGAAGTTATGCTTGGAGGGAGTGTTGCTAAGAATACTTACTTAAAGACAAAAGACATAGACTTCTTTGTGAGGTTTCCAAAAGGGACAAAGTCAATTTCTGACATCTTAATTAAAAAGTTAGGTAAGAAGTTTAAGTTGAAAGTGATGCATGGATCTAGGGATTATGTCAGGTTTGAGTACAAAGGCTTTACTATAGAAGTTGTTCCAGTGTTAAATGTTAAGCCAGATGAAGCTGAAAATACTATGGATGTATCTCCATACCATGTTGAATACGTGAGGAAGAATTTGAAAAACTATGATGATGTTAGATTGCTTAAGCAGTTTTGTAAGGCTAATGGGATTTATGGTGCAGAATCTTACATCTCTGGATTCTCTGGATACTTGTTAGAGTTACTTATAATAAAGTACAAAACGTTTCCAAATCTAATAATGAACGTAAGTACATGGAAGCCCCAGATCATAATAGATATTGAGTCTTATTATCACAACAAAAGAGAGATCAGAAGGAAGTTTAGAACACCTTTAGTTGTTATAGACCCTGTTCTTAAGAAGAGAAATGTAGCAGCTTCTGTAAGTGAGGAATCCTTATCAAAGTTTATTCTTCTATGTAGACTGTTCTCTAGAAGTCCTAGTAAGAAGTTCTTCTTTAAGAGGAAAGAGACTATAGACGATGTAAGGAGGTTAAGTAAGAAAAGAGGAACAAAGCTATTTGTATTCAGAAAGAAGTTTAAGGACGAAGATAAGGAGAGAGAGTTATCCAAACTTAAGAGGTTCGTACACAAGGTTAAGAGGCAGCTTGAAGCCCACGATTTTGATGTGTATTCTTTTGGATTTTTTGAAGACGGAACATTTTACTTCGAGATTGTTAATCCAAAGCTTCCTCCTGTAAAGAAGGTATATGGCCCCCCAGTTTGGGTGAAGCAGGAACATTTCGACTCTTTCATTAAGAAGCATAAGAAAGTTTGGGTGGAGGGAAGCAGACTAGTAGCAGATGCGAAGAGGGAGTACACAAATGCTAAGGTTCTGTTAGATAAGTTGGTAAAAGGATTCATTCCTTAACGATAATGGGTATCTCCTTGTAGCCGAACAGTGTTTTATAGTATGCTATAGGTAGAAGTGGGTATTTTGATAACCTCCTGTGGAGACCAGACATTCTACACAGGATATGAAACTTAATAGGCTCTTTAAGATGTGGGAACTTTGAAGCCTCTGCAAATTCTTTTCTATCACCAGGAGATAATTTATCTCTTGTTGGATGAGAGTGATAAAAGCCAATAACATCTCTTCTGGAAGCTACGATTCTGTCAGCCCAATCACTTGCTAGATTAAAACCATAACCTCCTCCAAAGGCCTTAGCAACTAAAGCATAGCCTCCTTTAGGGGGTTTACTAGGCTTTGGGAAATTCATAATACTCTTAACAAAAAGAATGTTCTTCTTTTTGTTGCCTAAAAGCATACCTGCAGACTCTATTTTCCCAGAGTGTGTGTTCTTGTTAAGCAACTCGAGAGCTCTTTTGGTGATGATAACAATCTTATTGGGCTTGAGTACTAACTCTCTCTTGAGCAAGCCTTTTATAGGTTTGAGTATGAGACGAGATCCGTCGTAAGATCCTATGTACTCCTTTCCTTTATAGTAGACTGTTTGTAACGTGTCCATATGGTATTGAAAGGAAGAAAATTAATTAAAGTTTTGGATTAACAAGACTTACACTATGACCATATCATAGATGCAATATTCTTTTTCGCTTATCTTGTTGGCCAATGGACCTGGATGCTTATCTACATAGTGAGAGCCTATCACCACATCTGAGAAAGACGGCATGAAAATAATCTTTCTGCCCATGTACTTCCCCCTTATCCAGCAGGGTAAGTAGTAGATCATGCCATTTTTGTCACCTAATTTGAATAAAGGGTGGAGATGACCAGCTACGATCATTTCTATGTCTTTTCTATCCAGTAAGTCTTTTGGCACTCTCTTATGTCCATGCACGAAGAGGATTTTGTTGTAGATGTAGTAAGGGAGAGGATTAGAAAACACTTCTCTTAGTTTCCCATCATGATTCCCAAGCACAACTATTACTTTTTTAAAGAGTTTGTTAACCTCCTCAAAGAATTTGCTTACGTGGGCTCTTTCATACTTTGTGAAATGAGTTGGGGTCTCCTTGACGTCACCAAGTATGATGAGCGAGTCAATCTTTTTACCTTCGTCCTTAAGTACTCTCTTGATCTTATTTGTGAGGTATGTATCTTGTTGAGGGAAGTTATAACCTTCCTTCCTAAGCTTCTCTTCAAGACCTATATGTAAATCTGTGATGACTAAATGACTATCGATAATGAGGTAATCTCTGCCTAAGTTTGCTCTAAGCTTGCCCATAAACCTCAGAAGCTTGTAAGATATATAAAAATTTGTAAGTGAAATAGAAATATATAAATAAATAGCTTAATCTAAGATGTTATGGATGAATGTTTGTTTTGTGCCATAGCTGAGAAAAAGATACCTTCGTATGTGGTGTACGAAGATAACTTACTCATTGCTATACTTGATAGAAATCCAGCTAACCCAGGGCATGTGTTGATCATCCCCAAGTCTCATGTGGTTTCGTTGCTTGATTTAGACGAGAACGTTTATTTACATTGTTTTGGTATAGCAAGGACCTTAGCGCGGGCTGTGCTTCAAGCCATAGGAGCTAAAGGGATTAATATTTTGTACTCCTTTGGTCCAGCAGCAGGGCAGAGGCTTCCACATGCTTTTATTCATTTGATACCCAGATTTGAAGGTGATAAGGTTCAGATTGCATGGGATAGGGAACCTGCTAAGGAAGATGACTTAAAGCTTGTTCAATCAAGAATAGTTGAAGCTTTATTTGGTCCCGATAATGTAAAGAGATCAACTCAAGAAAAACACGAACAAGAGACACCAAAACCACAACAAACAGAGACCAAGGAAAAGAAAGAAGAACCTGAGAGTAAAGAGGAGACGAAGCAAGAAAAGAGAACAAGAATACCTTCATATTGGTAAGATTCCTCTCACAATGTTAATAACATACGCTACTTCTTCTCGGAATAGAATATTTAATGCTAACCATACAAGAAGACCAGCAAGATATCCAGGAACAAGTGGAATGCCTTCTTTGATTTTTATGCTTTTTATCTTATGTTTCTTAAGCTTAAGGATGTCTTGTTTCGTTAGACCTATTCCTCTCTTTTTGACTAGAACACGTCCATTAACCACAACGTTATCCGTTATCCATTCTTCTCCAACCAAGTCCTTCACTTTTACTTCTCTCACAAAGAGTTTCTTTTCGTATTTAGCAAGTATGAATGAAAGGAGTAATACAGAAGAAAGCATGAAAGCCAGCACCCCTATCAGAGGATTAAAATAAACCCCTATTATGGTTGGGATAAGAATTGTTGTAAAGTGGAGTCCACTGATATAGTTTTTTGTATATGCAAGGTATAGTATGTAAAACATGCTATAAAATGCTGCTACAAATTCTATAGTAATGTACAACAAAAAGAACTCAATAAATCTCTCTCCAAGGGCCATACTCATTCCAATTATTGCAAGAGTGTCTCCGCCACCCCTCACCCCCGCGAGGTAGAGAAGATAATTTAAGCCACCAAATATTAATGTGGAAATGAATGCTCCAAGCACATTCTGCCCAAGGATTAATCTTATGACTTGGATTAAGAATGCAAATGAGATGAAGGTCAATGTTAAGAAATACGGGAGCTCTTTATGCTTGGAATCATAATAAGCACCTGCTACTAAGAATAAGAGAGTTGACGACAGTAAGATGTATTCAAACATATACATGTTAAAGTAGCCAAGTCCTATAAAGGTTTTTATAGGACTATCTCTTTTTTACTTTATGGACCTTTATGTCGATAGAGGATTAAAGTTAAAACTTGGTGATAGAGTTTTATCCTTAGACTCTGGTGGGAAGGCGGATTGTTATTTCATTTCTCATGCGCATTCAGATCACGTTCTTAGTAGGAAAAAGGCTAAGGTGTTTTGTTCCAAAGAAACAGCATCGCTCATAGTTCACAGATACGAAAAAGCTTTTGATTTTGTATACGGCACTCCTTTTAAAGCAGAGTTGCTTGATTCAGGACACATACTTGGATCAAAGGCTCTTTACATAGCTAATGGTTACTCCCTACTATACACTGGGGACTTCTCAACACAGAGAAGGGCATTCATGAAACCTGCTAAGTTTAAGAAGGCCGACACACTTGTGATAGAAAGTACTTTTGGGTCTCCATTGTATGTCTTTCCAAATCAAGAAGAAGAGTTAGGTAGGCTTAAAGATTGGGTTCAGGATACGTTAAGGAATCATTCTGTACTTGTTATGGCATACTCTCTTGGTAAAGCGCAGGTGGTCTCTAAAGCTCTTGAGGACTTTGATGTCTATGTTCATTCCTCTGTCTCAAGGATGAATGAGGTTTACAATCATCATGGGATAAGCCTCAATACAAAAGAGTTTGACATCAACAATCCCCCATCTGGGAACTTCGTATATATCTTACCACCTTCCTTGTCTGGAACGATAGGAAGAGGATTAAAAAAGAAGTTTGGTATGAAATCGGCCATATGTTCTGGGTGGGCTGTGAATCCTATGTATAAGTTTATGTTTGGTGCTGATGAGTCTTTTGTTATAAGCGATCATGCGGATTTTGAGGGATTGGTGGAGACTGTTAAGAAAGTGTCTCCAAGTAAGGTTTATACTGTTCATGGCTTCTCTGATGAGTTTGCAGCTTTCCTTAAGAGGAAGGGCTATGATGCAGAAGCTTTGGAGTAAGTTTATAAATGTAAATTTACTTATTAACTCTGATGATGACACGA
Organism: Candidatus Woesearchaeota archaeon; assembly: GCA_964591855.1. Classification (GTDB taxonomy): domain Archaea; phylum Nanobdellota; class Nanobdellia; order CAZCWL01; family CAZQAZ01; genus CAZQAZ01. The sequence goes on from CAZQAZ010000005.1 coordinate 27,359, forward strand.
CTCTATTCTGAGCCTGTTGGCTGTGAAGATACAACTGCGGTCTGATGTAATCTTTTTAAATAAGGCCTTGTTTGAGATTTTATGTTTTACTTGGTTGGACTTGGCTTGAGAGAAGCAAAAGATATCTCTGTAAAGGGTCTTGAGATTGTAAAAAAGGCAGATGAAGTTTATGCTGAGTTTTACACGTCTCTTAATGAGTCTAAAGAGGTGCTTGAAAGTTTCTTTGGCAGAAAGATAAAAGTTCTGTCAAGAAATGAGGTTGAAGTTGGGTTTAGAGACATTTTACTTAAAGCTAAAGATAAGGAGATAGTTTTGTTAGTGGCTGGGGATCCACTATCTGCTACAACGCACATATCTCTTTTGATGGATGCAAAGGATTTGGGTGTGGAGTTTGAGGTAGTTCACGGGTCTTCCATATTTACAGCCGTTGCGGAGACTGGGCTACAACTCTATAAGTTTGGGTACACAGTGTCCATCCCTTTTGATGAGAGAGTAACCTCTTTTGCAGAGAGGATAAAATTCAATATGAAAAATGGGTTACACACTTTGTGTTTATTAGATTTGGATCCGGTCTCTGGTAAGTTTCTAAGGGCTGGGGAGGCTTTGAAGAGGCTTGTTAAGCTTGGAGTTTTAACCGAAGATAATAAGGTTGTGGTTTTACATGATCTTGGTGGAAGAAATAAAGTTATAAAGTATGACTTCGTTAAGAATTTGCTTGAGTTTGATGTTGGTGATGGCTTGGAAGCCATAGTCGTTCCTGGGGAGCTCCACTTTGTGGAGGAAGAAGCACTAGAGAAGCTGTATGGGTGATAATTATGGGTAGGAAGAGAAAAGGACGTGACGTAAAGAGAGTATGTGAGATATGCCATGAGAGGATACCCGCTTCAAGGGCGTTCTCAGATTATAAGAAAGGGGTAAAGATATACTTGTGTCCAACATGTGCTAAAAGGAGAGGGATAAATGTTAAGCACGCCTACTTGAGAAAGAGAAGAAAGCCAAGGCGTTGATTAAAATGCGATGTCCAAGCAGTATCTGTATATGTGTGGACCGTATTCGCCACACTTTACTATTTTTACGATGTTGTAACCTCTTAGCTTAGGTTTCTCACCTTCTTTTAAGAATGTATAAAGATGAATTATACCACCATTCTTAATCTTAGACGCAGCTAAATTCAAGTATTCTACAGCTTTCTCTGGAAGGTTCATTATTATTCTGTCTGCAGGCCTAAGGGTTTTTATAACCTCTGCGGCGTCTCCTAGGTGAGGAACTATCTTCCCTTTTAGCTTGTTAAGTTTCATGTTCTCGAGGAGGAGTTGGTAGGCATGAGGGTTTATATCTATTGCATCTATCTCCACATCTTTGTTCTTAGCTATTAAGATAGAGTATGGGCCAACGCCTGCAAACATGTCTATTATCCTCTCTCCATCCTTTACTTGGTTAAGTATTCTAAGCCTCTCACTTGATAACCTAGGTGAGAAGTATACCTTGTTAACATCAACCTTAAGAACGATTCCATTTTCTTTGTGTAATGTGATAGTTCTGTTCTCTCCAGCTATGACCTTTACTCTCCTTATCCTTTCTACACCCTCAACTTTTGAAGCCTTTTTAGCCACAACTTTGATGTTTTTATGTTCTGATAGTAGTGCTTCTGCTATGATCTTCTCCTTGTGTTCAAGCTCTGGAGGTATTTCTATTATGGCTATATCTCCAACTACGTCAAAGCTTCTTCTTAAAAGTTTTAGCTCGTCTTCCGTTAGCTTATCTTTGAGTAACTCCTTGAGGTTGGGCATAAGAATCTAAGTCGCTTAGGATTTAAAAACCTAAGTAATACATTTGTATTACCTACAGCATGAAAGTAATACTTTTATATTACTTCGTTCTTTGTGTTTAACATGGGCAAGAAGAGACTTTCAATAACTATAGATGATAAACTTATTGAGAAGATTGATAAGCTTGTAGATGGGTTGTATGTCAAATCTAGAAGTGACTTTGTTGAGAAGATTCTTAAGAGATACCTTGAACAAGACAACATTGCTGTTATATTGTGTGGCGGAAGTAACTTCTATTTGGAGGGTACAGGGATACCTCGACCGTTGGTTGAGGTTGGAGGGAAGACCATCATCGAAAGGTTGTTGGATAAGCTAAGGAGAGAGGGCTTTAATAATGTGTTTGTGGTTGGGAGCGCCAGGGTTTTAGATGCTATTGAGAGTGCATTGGAGGGTAAGGAGAAAGGTGTTAATATGATGTATGTTGTTGAGCCTGAACCAATGGGTAGTGCTGGAGTTCTAGGCCTACTGAAGAAGTATATCCATACGAGATTCTTGGTTATCCCTGGCGACTGTGTCATTGATTTTGACCTTAGGCACATGATGGAGTTCCATAAGACTCATGAAAAGATTGCTACCTTAGCTGTGGCTTCCATGCTTAAGCCTAGTAGGGAGCAATACATGCTTGGATGGGTTAAGATGAAGGGTATAGATGTTGTAAGCTACGAGGAGAGAGTATCCAAAGCAGATGTGATCTTGCGTAGTACAGGGATTTGCATATTCGAACCACAAGTTTTCAATTACTTAGGAGCAGTCGGGGGTAAGAAGAGGATGGACTTAGGTGATCTAATAAGTCTTCTCGCTAAGGATAAGCAGGTTAATGGATACATAATCAATGGTAAGTGGTTTAACATCCATACCAACGAGGATGTGAGGGAGGCTAGTTCCTTATAAGACCTTATAAGACACACCC
>CAZQAZ010000006.1:0-15941 GCA_964591855.1 Candidatus Woesearchaeota archaeon
ACCACTAAATCATCTATGTCAAAGTATCTTTGGATGAGCTTCTTGGCCTTGTTTATCTTGTTTCTGTCAAGGTCGACCTTCTTCGAGAGAACTATGTTTAAGATTTTCTTAGAGTCGCTTCTCTCACTTATGAAACCCTCTTTAACTATAGAAGGTCTTAACAAGAAAGCTGCAAATCTAACAGGGTCCTCTGAAAACTCTATGATCTCTATTTTCTTGTTAAGAATCTTCTCAAGGTTCTTAACATTGGATCCTCTCTTCCCTATAGCTCTCCCAGCATGGTTCTCTTTAACAACGAAAGTTATTCTATTCTTCTCTCTGTCTAAGATACAGTCCTTTACGGATGCGTTGGTTAATGATTCGAATAATCCTATGTATTGTATCTTTTCTGTGTCTAGCTTTATCATCTTACTTCACTATTGCAAGTGCCGAGACTACAAACGGCTTTCCTATAAGCACTCCTAAATCCTTCGAGTTAGGATAATGGTATACCTCAACATTCCCAAGCTTTGCATAATATTCTATATCCTCCTTAACTTTCTCATCAGCGTTGTCTGCTACGACAACTGCCTTTGCCTTGCCTAGCTTCAAGTACTTTAAAGTCTGTGTTGATCCCAAAATCAACTTCTTCTCTTTGTTTGCTTTAAGTATCATATCCTCGACATTCATTTTTGCTCACTCTCCTTCTTATTTCTAACAACCAAGTGGAACGCTCCTGTACCCATGGATATTGGTTGATTTATCATGACATTACTTATAACGTTTGTGAGATCATCAACTTCATTGTGCTCTGCAGCTTCGAACAAGTTTTTAAGAGGGACTTCGTAACTTGCTCTTGCCAAAACAGATGCTTTCGTTGATGTTATACCATACCTTGTAGTACCTTGTATCCTTCCTGTAACAGTCATCGTGTCTGCTAATAACATTATGTGTCTTATGTCTACGTCCAAACCTTGCTCCATTAACGTTTCTCTTGCTTCTTTAATTATAAGGTTTCTTGCAGCTTCTATCCCAAGAACTTTTGCAACCTCATGAATATCATTTGATATAGTTCTAGTCTCATCTACCTCTTCCACTTTCAAAACCTCTTTAAGGTTAGTTCCAGCAGTTTTTATTATCCACCCATCATGTCTTTTAACAGGAAGAACATGTGTTATTCCTTTTATTCCTCTTATATGTGTGTTCAAAGCTTTGACTTTAAGCTTATACACTTCCCTAACTTCCTTCTTCTTAGGGAGGTTTATTGTAATCTCAAATCCGGAATATCTTACATTTGAGTTTCCAAACTCCTTCTTAAGTATGGTTATAATCTCTTTCTTGTCTAAGTTGTACTCCTTGAGTTTGTCCTCGTCTAAGTTAATAACTACGCTAAGGTCTGCTAAATTTATCCTAGATTCTTTTGTTACGTCTTCGAGTCTGACCTCAAGTATCTTAGCTGCTATCTTGTAAACTCTTTCTTCAGATGTAGCATACTTGTCTTTAACATATATTGTCATGGATGGAGTTTTTGGATTACGTGTTGCATCGAATATCTCTATTAACCTTGGAAGACCTAACGTGACATTCATCTCTGAAACTCCAGCGAAGTGCTTGGTGTTCATTGTCATTTGTGTTGATGGCTCTCCAAGAGATTGTGCTGCTACAACACCGACCGCTTCTCCAGGAACAACTAGACTATTCTTGTAGTTCTCAAGAGTTTTCTTGAGTATCTTATTCCTATCCTTCACATCTAATTTCTCTATCTTTTCTAGTACCTTCTTTGGTAGTTGTACTTCTTCCATATTCATTCTCCTATCACCACTTCTCCACCATCACTCTTAGACACATCTACTCCATCTTCTCCATACATAAATTGTATTATCTTTCCTGATGCGTCCCTCACAGTTAAATCTTTATTAACTTTTAAGTCTTGGAGAGCATTTAAGATCCTTCTTTGAAGATAACCGGACTTAGGAGTTCTTATACTTGTGTCCATAAGTGCGTCTCTACCTGATATTGCTTGGAAGTAAAACTCAACAGGGGTCATACCTGCTTTGTAACCATGTCTAATGAAACCGTTTGCAGTTGTTCCAAGATCTCCTTCTTTAAAGTGAGGTAAGGTTCTGCCTTCATAACCCTTATTTATTCTCTGACCTCTTAAGTTCATTTGACCAACGAAAGCCATCATGAACTCCATGTTTAATGGGTCTCCTTTGGATCCAAATTCTACCATTGCCCAAGATGGATTATTGAAGTCTGAGAATTTTTCTATTAATCTTGCCGTCTGGTTTCTAACTTTATTAAGAGTTTCATTTATTTTGATCTCAAGTGTTTCTCTTAGTGTTCTTCCTGGATAAGCTCTAAGTCTTCCACTATTGTATCTTGCCACTAGCTCCTTAACCTTTGCCTCAGCTTCATTTAGTTTCTCTTTTATTTCCTCCACAGCCTTTGGTGGGAGATCTGTATCTGATATGTAAGCTGAGAATCCCCTTAGTGTTAGGTAGTTTATACCAAGTAATGATGCTTTGTATAAGAACTCTGATGTCACTTCAGGACCATAGTCTCTATATAGTTTCTGAAGTAGTTTACCTTTTCCACCTCCAAGAGAACTTGAATCTATGACTCCACTTATTAGCTTACCTTTCTTGATCTTAATGTAAGAATCATATGGACAATTCTGTGGATCACACTTAACACACTTTCTACATGTGTGCGCATAACCTTCAAACTCAAAGTCGTCCGGAAGCAATAATGAGAAAATGTCTTTACCTTTTATGTTCTTTCCAGGAGGTAACTCTTTATCTATCCTTGAATCTATAAGCAACTGAGCAGCTATATCTCTTGGTACTGTTGTGTCTTTGTATGTTAACAAAGCTAAACCAGTTATGTGATCCTGTAATGAACCTATTATTGGAAGGCCATATCTTGGTGACACAAGATTATGCTCTACACCCATTAAGTACTTTACCTCGGATATTGCTTCTTGTGTTTGAGGTATGTGTAGGTTCATTTCGTCTCCATCATAATCTGCATTATATGGCTTAGCCACACAAGGGTTAAGCCTAAAGGTCTTACCAGGTAAAACCTTAACTCTATGACCCATCATTGACAATCTGTGTAATGATGGCTGCCTATTAAACACTGCTAGATCTCCATCCACTATATGTCTCTCCACTATGTATCCAACATCAAGCTCTTCAAGAATAACTTCTTTTGTTTCTTCAGTTATTCTCTTCTTATGTCCTTCAGGTGTGATCACATAATTAGCTCCGGGATATTTCTCTCCTCTCTTGATGAGCTCCTTTAAGTATGATTTGTTCCAAGGTGTCACAACCTCTGGTATGGTTAACTCCTTAGCAACTTCGTATGGAACTCCAACCTCTTCTATCTTTAATTGAGGATCGGGAGATATGACAGTTCTTGCTGAGAAATTAACTCTCTTCCCTGCCAAGTGTGCCCTAAATCTTCCTTCTTTACCTTTAAGTCTATCCTCAAGTGTTTTCAATAGTTTACCAGACCTGTGTCTTGCTGGAGGTATTCCAGAAACAGTATTTGTGAAGAAGGTTGTCACATGGTATTGAAGTAACTCCCATAAGTCTTCTATAATAAGCTCAGGTGCACCTGCGTTTAAGTTCTCAAATAACCTCTGGTTCGTTCTTACTATGTCACTTAACTTATGTGTTAAATCATCTTCACTCTTATTTCCATCCTCCAAAGTAATAGATGGTCTCACAGTTACTGGAGGAACAGGTAAGTAGGTAAGTATAGCCCACTCAGGCCTTCCAGCATTAGGACTTATACCCAATAACTCCAAATCTGAGTCAGGAATCCTTTCCAACCTTTCTCTTATGTCAATAGGTGTAAGTTTCTTCTTTCCATCTATGAAAGTCATTGGCTTATTAAGTTTGATCTTAGCTGCCGGTGCTTTACAATGTGGACAACTTCTTGCCTTTCTTGCCTTTGCAGTAACATTTGCTATGTATTCCCACTTTGCATCTTCACCTTTAAGCTCAACTATTCTCTTTATCTTCTCCTTTGCTTTTTGTATTTCATTGTCGTCAAGCTTTATCCTACCACATTTTGGACATGTTGCCCTTAGAAGGTCATATATCACGTTCACATACTTTATGTGTATCACTGGCTTAGCAAGCTCTATGTGCCCAAAGTGCCCCGGACAATCTCCAACCTTATTACCACACGTTCTACATCTTAATCCTGGATCTATGGTTCCCATTCTCAAGTCCATTAAGGAACCATCTATTGGGAAACCATCTGCATCGTAAAGCTCAGGTGTGACTACTTTCACCACACTCATCTTCTTAATCATATCTGGTGAAAGCATCTTAAATTCTATACTCCCTATCTTGTCTTGTACTACTTCCATCTTACATCAGCTCTTTGGCACCACATTTAGTTTTGGATATATACACAATGATTTCAATTCATCTAATAACAACTTGAAAGCATAACTCATCTCAACAAAAGTTATTGGTGCATCTTCACCACATATAGGACACATTCCCTTTTTTCTATATTTGTTATAGACAGCTACATTACCACATTTTTTACATATAGGTATCACTGCCTTGTCGGAGTCGAATCTTTCCTTGAGAGCAAGGGCTGCACCATGTGCTACGAAACAGTCCTTCTCCATCTCTCCTAATCTTAAACCTCCACCTCTTGCCCTACCTTCAGTAGGCTGTCTTGTTAACAATTGTATTGCACCCGTTGACCTTGCATGGATCTTATTCGATACAAGGTGTCTTAGTCTTAAGTAGTACATGTTTCCAATGAATATGTTAACCTTATACATCCTTCCAGTTCTTCCATCATAAAGTACTTCTGTTCCATTGTCTCTGAACCCTAACCTCTTTAATTCATTCCTCAAATCGAACTCCTTTTCGTTGTCAAATGCAGTACCATCAACATACCTACCAGCCAGAGCACCAACTTTACCTCCAAGTAATTCAAGTAAATGGCTTATTGTCATTCTTGATGGTATGGAATGTGGTGAGAAAATTAAGTCTGGAACTATACCATCTGCTGTGAAAGGCATATCCTCGTGTGGAACTAACATTCCTATTACTCCTTTTTGACCAGCTCTTGAAGAGAACTTATCCCCTATCTCTGGTATCTTTGGATCTCTCAACTTAACAGTTACTAACTTATTTCCTTCCTCTGACTCAGTAATCATAACAGACTCAACAATACCTTTCTCTCCATGTTTAACAGCTATTGAAGTTTCTGTTCTTGATTCAACTCCTATCTTAAACTCTTCTAAAGACGTTAAGAACCTTGGTGGTGAAGTTTTACCTATGACAACATCTCCCGCTTCTAAATTAGCCTCGGGATAAGTTATTCCATCCTCCTCCAAGTGGTCGTACTGTGATTCCATTCTGTATCCTCTAACATCTTTATCAGGAATCTCTATCTTATCTACCTGGCCTCCAGGATATCTTAGTTCTTCTGTTGTGTATGGCTTATAGAAGGTGGATCTAAATAATCCTCTTTCTATGGAGGATTTATTCATTATTATAGCATCATCCATATTGTATCCTTCGTACGCCATAATAGCAACTACTATGTTTTGGCCGATAGGATGGTCCTCAAAGTTCAATGGATCATAAACTATGGTTTTAACTATTGGCTTCTGTGGATAGTGTAGCAAATGAGCATCTGTATCACTTCTTGCTAGGAAGTTACTTGCATACAAACCTACACCTTGCTTCATGGTTTTTGCTCCTATAAGGACTCTCGTAGCAGGATTGTGTTCAGGATAAGGTAATGCAGCTGCTTGTGAACCCATTATAGCAACAGGATGTAGCTCTAAGTGAGTATGCTCGGGAGTTAGGTCTTCCTCATTTATAGCAATGTAAGCATTTTCTTCTTCGTCCACGTCTAAGAATTCTATTACACCTTGATCAACCAGATCTTGGAATGTGATCTCTCCTGACTTCAACTTCTCTATGTGTTCATCGGTAAGCTTTGGCTTTCCATTCTCTACTACTATTAAAGGTCTCCTTGCCCTTCCCCTTTCAGTGTGGATATAAACAATGTCCTCTGTTTTAGAGTATCTAACATTCATCTCTTTAGGAAGTTTTCCTTCTCTTCTTGCCTTTATTAAGTTTAATCTAAATTCCTCTGGATTATCCACGGTTCCAATTAGCTTGTTGTTAAGGTATACATCAGCCATCTACACACCCTTTAATCCATAATTTTGTAGCTCCTTTACAAGCTCTGCATCTTTAACAGATGGATCAGTTGAAACCAAACATGTAAGGGCAAGGTTCTTTCTAAGTCCTATGTTTGTACCTTCTGGGGTTTCGGCTGTACACAACTTGCCCCAATGTGTTGGATGTAAGTCTCTTGCTTCGTAATTTTCTATTTGCGTTGCTAATAATGAACCTACTCTTCTTAAGTGAGATATTACAGAGTACTTGTTTAATCTCTCCATAGACTGTGAAACTCCTGTTCTGTTTCCTACCCATTGTCCAGTACCAAGAGCTTTATTCAAACCCATTGTGAAAAGCTTTGCTCTTATTATGGAGTGTATGGCTGGGGATCTTCCCCTCTTAACTGTTCTTTCATAGTTATACTTAATATCAGAGACTAAACTTCTAAGAGAGTACCTCACCAATGACTCTAACATGTCTCCATTTAATCTTAATCTCTTGTTTGAGTAGTGATCTTTATCGGTTTCAGGAAGGTCACCATAAGAAACAAGAAGTAGCTTCTTGACCGCTCTTGCTAAGAACAAAGCTTTGCCCTTGTAATCTGCTTCTTTGGTTCCAATGTGCGGGAATAAATAATTTGTTATTACTTCTTTTGCTCTTTGCATCTGAAGTCTCTCGCTTTGAACTATTCCCATCTTCCTTCCAATCTCTTTCAAAGCATCCTCTTGAGTTTTTATTCCTCTTGCTTCGTAAAGATTAATGTATAAATCTGTTTGGAACTTCTCGTCTGTTGAGATCATACTAAGTATCTCTCTATCCTTTAAGAATCCCATAGCCTTAAGCACTACGACGAAGGGTACTCTATTAACCCTTGTGAATGTAAGATAAATCATCCCATCCTTAGCTTTCTCAAGGACGTGAGGAACTTTGAACTGACCTGATTCGGAGTATATCTTTGCTTGATGCGTGTAAGGCGAATTCTTTAAAGACTCAAGTATGACTTTGTTAGGTGCAAGGTCTTCTACTATGATTACAACTTTTTCTGTACCGTTGATTATGAAATAACCTCCTGGGTCTGAAACATCCTCCCCAAGCTGGATTAACTCATCTCTTGTCTTTTGGTAAAGATTACAGAATTCTGATCTCACCATAACTGGAAATTGACCTATTACGACTGTCTCCCTGTCTACTTCCTTCCCATCTTCGTATATTGCCATGTCAGCATACAAATTACCTTGATACGTTAACTTTCTTATTCTTGCTTCCATTGGAGTTATTGTTCTCTTAGTTCCGTCTGCTTCTTTTATTGATGGCTTCTCCAACCAAACTCTCTCTATTTTTATCTTAACCTTCTTAACTCCTTTTGGTGTTATGTCTGGTATGATTGTATTTACTTCTTTGACTAACTCAGGAAGGGTATACTTAACAAACTTGTTATAAGATTCAATATTATGTCCTATGAATCCATATTCCTCAAGATATTTCTTAAGTAAAGTTTTCCTATCCAAGCTCAACTCACCACTAACCTATAATAAAGGGCTTCCCCAGCAGTTGGTGACTTTCTCTTAATCTCAATCACATCCCCAACCTTCGCACCAATTTGTTTAACCATTGGATCTGAAGATAAGATCATTGGTAGCTGTTTGATATCTATTTTATACTTTTCTAACAGCTCTTTCTTCTCTTCCTCGGAGAGTATTCTATGCTCCGGAACCAACACATGAACAATTTTTTTCTTTTCTTCCATGTTCCCTTCTCCTTTCCTCTGGGCCTGGCGGGATTTGAACCCGCGACCTTCGGCTTAAAAGGCCGCTGCTCTACCAGACTGAGCTACAGGCCCTTGACTAGATTATCTTGACAGCTCATACTACAAGTTTTAAAATTGTGAAAGCTTGTGAACATTGTAATCATACTTCATTATTCTCCCTTTATAAGCTTTTCGCCAAGGTTTCAGGCTTTTTCTAGGACCAAAAGTGTCTCAATATGGGGTGTATGAGGAAACATATCAAAGGCATATTCTTCAACTATCTTGTGCTTGAGATGCTCCAAATCTCTTTTTTGAGATAGAGGATTACATGACATGTAAATTACTCTCTTGAAAGAGTTTAACTTCTCACATAGTTTCTTACCTAAACCTTCTCTTGGAGGATCAACAATGACATAATCATAGTTTCCTTCTAATTTTAAGCTCCTCGCATCCCCAATTCTAAAGTTAACATTGGTTATGTCATTAAGTTTAGCTGAATCTTTAGCGTATCTCACAGACTCGTTAACTATCTCTACGCCGTCTACACTCCCAACAGAATCACTAATGAATAAAGATATACTCCCAATCCCACAGAATAAGTCTAAAACCTTATTGGAACCTTTTACTATGTCTTTTATTCTTTTGAATATTACTTGAGCTTGGAATGGATTCGTTTGGAAGAAAGTGTTGGGTCCTATTTTATATGTTATACTGCCCAACTTTTCTGTGATGTAGCTCTTGTTCCTCCACGAGATAACATCGCCGAATGAGACATCAGATTTTGTCTCGTTTACAATCCAAATCAAACTTTCCTCATCAAAATGTTCCATGAGCTTAAGTATTTTCTTATCCCTTGTCTTTGTTACGAAAGATAACATCCTCTCCCCCGTGAATTTACCTTCCCTTATGACAACATATCTTAAGTAACCTTCATGATTTACAAAATCATAAAATGGTATTGACAGTCTTTGGGAAAGATCTCTTATTCTTTTGAGGATCTCATTGCTTTCCTTAGAGAGAAGTTTACAATCTTCTACATTGAAGACGTATTTCCAAGTCCCTCTCTTTCTCAATCCTATTTTATCAAAAGCACATACATAGTCCATCCTATTTCTATAATACCATATTTTGGGTGACAGTTCAATCTTTGCATTGAAACCCAAAACTTCCAAAGCTTTTTGCTTAATCTCTAACTGTTTATTGTAAGGTATATCTTGAATAGAACATCCTCCGCACACATCAAAGTGTTTACATTGTGGACTTACCTTTTCGTAATGTTTAGCTATGTCTGAGACAATGTTCTTGATGTTGTTCCTCATGTTTACCACATGTTAAGAAAATAGCGCCTCCGCCGGGATTTGAACCCGGGTCCCAGCCTCGACAGGGCCGGATCCTAGGCCACTAGACTACGGAGGCACATCCCCCGGGCCGGACTCGAACCAGCAACCTCGCGGGTTCTGCTGGAACAATCTCCAGCCTGTTCAACTACAGCCGCGCGCTCTACCAATTGAGCTACCGGGGGTTAAGTAAAATAAGTTAATTCAAGGTTTAAAAGTTTTTTTATAAGTCCTTTGTTACGTCCATACCTTCTGGAAGTTCTGCCTTCGTAACATCTTTTGCGTAGTTATCAGGGTCTCTCTGTGGTGGTTCATATCCTCCCGTGTATGTCGAAGTTTGAGTTGTTACTTGTGTTGTTGGCTTAACTTCAACTTCCTGTGGAGTGTATGTTATATCGCCTACGGACTCCTTTAAAACTCTTAGAACACTTGGTTCTAACTCCGTTGAAAGTCTTGTTATGATTTGCTTGTAATTTCTTTCTATCTTCTTGTAACAATCTGCACACATCGAACCCCTAAAGAACTCGAGTCTTGGACCAAACTTAACTCCAAGTTCTATAGACAAGTATTTTGTACATGGTTTACATAGGTCCCTACCACATATTGGACATTGGGATGTAGCTATTCTTTCTTTACACACATCACAAATTGTAACTGTTACCTTTGCCATTATCACTCACCCTCTATTCTATGTTTATTTCTACTTTGTTTGACTTTGAAGTATACATCTTCTTCCTGAAGACAAACTCTACAAAAGCAGGGAAGAGGGTAAACTTACCCATTATCCCCACTCTTGTTGAAATATGATACGATAAGATTCTTTCTTCTCTTGGCTTAAGTTCTTCTATCACCCACTTAACATATCTTGTATATCCTCTTCTCTCCACTTTACCTTTAAGTGTTCCATAGTCCTTAACGTCCTTAGCAAATGCTGGAAGGGGATCAAACACCTCAACGTCTCTCAATGTTCTATTGAACACGTTCTTAACTCTTATCACAACTTTCAAATCAACCTCATCATCCGTATGCTTGTAGTCCAAAACTTCTTTCTTGACTACTACTTTAATAGTTAGGAAGTAAAAGTAAACTCCAAGTAAGATTAGAATGAATGGTATGATTAGTAATGGGATGTAAGAAACTCTGTAGTATAGGACTAATTCTTGTCCAGGCTCAACGTCTCCTGTTAATACTAAATTGCCACTTATGTATTTTGCACCCTTAGCTTTTGATATCAAGAATAGTCTATCCAAAGGACTCATCTTAGCAGAGATTTCTTGGTTCTTAAGTTCAACATTACCAGTATTCTTCAAAACAACTTTGCCAACTTTTCCCAAGAACACATCTTTAAACTCCTTTGTTAGTGTATAGTCCTCAACTGGAATAATGTTAACATAATACCTTTTTTGTGGTATGGCGTATAACAATACAGTTGCCGATATCTCATACTTTCCTGGAGGCGTTTGACTTGGTATTGTTAATTCTAAAGGAAGGGTTATTTCTTCGTCCGCCTTTAAGCTTATTGTGGTTGCATTTTTGGAAAGTATGTTTCCATACTCATCATATATTCTAAGCTCGAAGTCAACTGTCTTAGGTGTCTTTGTGTTTACGAGCTTCGTTTTTACAAGCAATGGTTGTCTTGGATCCCAGTTCTCTTTATAATCCAAGTCTTCTATTTTTATTTCATTTGCTTTGTAGAGAATGTATCCTACTGCTTCCACCTTCCACTCTCTTCCAAAATTATCTCTTACCATTACTGGATAAGAATAAACCATAGGATAAGCCTCATTTGAAACTGGAATGTCAAGAGTTACCAATTGAGATTCTCCTGCGTCAATAATGTAAGGAGGTCTGGGGCTTAACGAGCCTTCATATGTAACTGCATCTATTTTAAGTTGACTAGATTCATTGTTTGTGAAGTTCAAGTTGAAGACTAAATGCTCTCCAGGATAGACACTGTCTTTAACGGGGATTACATCAACCTGTAAAGCTAGGGTTGTGGACAGTACAAGAGCAAAAATTATTGGTATTATCACTTTTTTCATGATATCACTTTTAAGAACTTTTACTTTTTATGCTTTATTGTTTTCATCAAGGAATCTACTTGGTCATAGAGGCTCTCCAATGTGGAGTTATTTTGTATGGTATAATCTGCCATTTTGAATGTGGAGTCCATATTGAATTCCTTGCACTCTCTCTTATCTTGTAGTTTAAACTCCTCGTAGGTCTTGGGGTAGCCAGGTCTCTTCCTTTTCTTTAGTCTCTCGTATCTTATCTTCGGTTTGGCACATACTTTAACTAGTATAAAATCTTTGAAAGCATCTTTTAAGAATTTAACATCACTCGGAGAACGCACTCCACTTATCACAACATTCTTCCACTTGTACCTACTAATCTTATTCGCTAATCTTCTAACCCAGTAATCCTCTCCGTACTTCTCCCTCATGTATTTTGAAATCTTTGCTGACTGATTTCTTGTTATGGGCAAACCTCTCCTCCTTAACTCTTCCCTAACAATATCCCCAATGGAAGCAAATCTAAACTTGTATTTCTTCGCTATGTACTTAGCCACAGTATCTTTCCCCGATCCAATCTTACCAGCTACACCTATTATCAAAATCTCACCCTATCCAACCAGATGTTAAGGAAGGAAATACATTGGGATGTGAAATAAACTTTTTTTCCGATGGAGAGAGGACTTGCATTTTTCTTCAGATAGCGAAGGTCGTCTTTTGGTATTCCCTCATGATCTCCCAAAACAAAGACAGGACTGTCTCCAAAATCCACATTGCTTATGTCCTCACCCTTTCTATCAAGGAAGTATACCTCCTCCCCATTTTCTATTTTCTCCTTTATGTAATCCCTAAAAGACCTTTTCTCGATAAACACACCAGGGAAGGCCTTAACTTTCTTGCCAGGTTTGTACTTCCATAAAGCAGAACGTATTAAGTTGCCTACATCCTTCTTAGATATGGGCAAGTCTTCATCGTAAACAATCTCTATATGCTTTGGTGGATCCGGAGGTCCATTTAAGAAGATATCCATCTTCACATCCGTCCTTATTGCATTACTAAGAAAAAAAGAAGATATAACCGAATGACAAACAATATCCATTCTACCTGCCTTCATTAAGTCTCTCCAATCTCCTCTAGTTCTACCATGATTTGAAATGAGAATAAAGTTCCTCATAAACATATGAAGCAAGAAAAGTATAAAAGCATTTGTTTCCTACTAACGAATAATGAAGAAGAATAGAAACGTTATATTCCTTGGGTTAACAAGTTTGTTTACTGATATAAGCTCAGAGATGATGTTTCCCATACTGCCTTTGTTTCTATCTTCAACACTTGGACTGAACAAAGCTTTCATAGGTCTCATACAAGGAATAGCGGAAGGTACATCTTCTATACTAAAGTTTGTGTCGGGGTACATATCGGATAAAGTAAAGAAAAGAAAGGCAATAGTTACATTAGGATACACACTCTCTAATCTTTCTAAGCCTTTACTATCTATGGTTACTAATGGCTATGAAGCATTAGCCCTTAGGTTTACAGACAGAGTTGGTAAAGGTATAAGAGATGCTCCTAGGGATGCTCTTCTATCCGAGTCAACAAAGAAAAGAGGTAGCGCATTTGGGCTGCAAACATCACTTGATACCCTTGGAGCAGCAATAGGAAACATACTTGCCTTTCTCCTATTGTACTATGTCACAAGCAATTACAGGGACATCTTCAAGTATTCATTAATCCCAGGTCTGATAGCAATACTCATAGTGTCTTTATTTGTTAAGGATGTAAAGCTTAAAACCCAAAAGAAGTACAAATTAAAGAAGATCAAACTAAGTAAGAAGTTCAAGTTGTTCCTTTTCATATCTTCTTTGTTCAGCTTTGCTAATATAAGCTATGCCTTCTTTATACTTAAAGCTCAAGACCTAAGTGTTACTGCAGCTTTAATCCCAATAGTATATCTGGTGTATAACATAGTTTACTCGTTAACAGCCTACCCAATCGGAAGATATTCGGATAAGCATAGCAAGGTGTTGATACTTGGGATAGGATACCTCCTATTTAGTCTAGTAAGCTTGGGGTTCGCTTTAGCTTCAAGTAGCGCACTTGTTTGGCTTCTATTTGCAATGTTTGGAGTCCACATGGCAATATACAAAAGCGTATCTAGGGCTTTTGTGTCAGATCTTATCCCAAAAAGGGAACATGGGACAGGATTTGGAGTGTACCATACCACAGTAGGTTTATCTTTACTACCCGGTAACTTTTTGGCAGGTATGCTTTGGGATAAGTTTGGATCAACATATACTTTTCTTTTCGCCAGTATTCTAAGTGTATTAGCTTGTATCTCTCTAATAACCTTGTTTAGGAGAGAACTCAAGAAGACTTAAACCCACCCTAAAAAGATTGAAACCGCAAGAAGAACTGCAAGAAGTATCATTATTATTCCCGATATTAAGTGTACTAACTTAATATGCTTTGATCTCCACTTTTGTGCAGCTTCTGCTGAAGTCAAACCACAGTAAATGCACAATGTTATTAAAATCATTGGAAGTACGAATATGAGATTGTATATTAAAAGTAAAGGAATGGCCTTCAATCTTGTTGCAGCATTAGCAAGTAAACCAAGTATCACAAGGTATGGTCCAGAGGAACAAGGCAATAAGAATAAAGAACATATAAAGCCTATCACAGCAGCTCCAGGAACGGAAGTAACACCTTTGATTATCGCCTTTAGCTTTGGTCTCCACTTCATAGGAATTTCCACTGCCAGTATACCTGGCTTGTAATTAAAGTAATCTCTTATGCTTAGGACACCAATAATTACAGCTATGAGTATCACAATGTAATAGAATACTCTTGAAAGACCGGAGTATTGTATAGCAGAGTATATACCTAACCCCATAAGAAAATAAGAGATGTAAACGGCTGTTGTGAATGCAAGACCTGCCCACAATATTCTACTTCTCTTATTGGCTAGAGAGATTGTAGCAAGTAGCATAAGAAGAACAGCAAATGTACATGGGTTTATAGAATCCACAAGAGCAGCTCCTATAAGAGTTGCCCACGTTAATCCTTGAATCATAAGAATTATGATTTCCACCATGTATAAAAATCTTACTGTCTGGTTATATTAATATGAAAGGTGTGTACATGCTCTTAATAGATGTAAAGAAAGATATATCCGTTAAGGTTGGAGCTTTAGGAGAGCTTACTTTCAAGAAGGGATTGTATGTTTATGTTGGTTCGGCACAAAATTCCTTGGAGAAGAGAGTCTCCCGCCACATGTCTAAACATAAAAAACTAAGATGGCATGTTGATTACTTACTTTCCAACAAGCACGTTAAGATCAAAAATGTGTTTTATAAAGAAGCTCCAAAGTCAGAAGAAGATAAAACAGCGTGTAAACTTCTAGAGTTTGGAACACCAATACCAAAGTTCGGAGCTTCTGACTCAAAGTGTATAAGTCACCTATTCAAAGTTAAAAGCTCAAAAGAACTATATACGAGCCTCACAAAATGGGGCTTCCTCAATCAACTTTAAGAAGGCTGTGAAGTAGGCTTTATCATTTCTTATGCTGTTAAAGCCCTTTATACCAAATAGCTCTGATAGATCAACCTCATTTGAAATCTTCTCAAGAAGTTCCTTTTTGTTAAAGCTTTTTCTAAGGATGGTTCTCATTTCTTCATCGTCAAGGGCTATGTCTAAATCGAAACGATCCCAAATATACTCTCCATTCTCATCTACAGAAGGATATGTCGTTATAACATACCCGTTCCATTCTATGTATGGAAGAATTGCATCATGTTTTATGATGCCCATACAATAGAAATAACAAGATATTATATATTTATTTCTATTCCCACTGGGCAGTGATCTGAGCCATATACTCTTGACAAGATGTATGCTTTCTTTAAACGGGGGAGTAACTTTTTGTCTATGAAGATGTAATCTACTCTCCAACCAACATTTCTTTCTCTAGCCCTTGTCTTTAGATCCCAGAAGGTGTAATGTCCTGGCTCTTTGTTGAAATGCCTAAAAGTGTCTATGAAGCCTGCTGCTATTATCTTATCAATCCACTCTCTTTCTTCTGGGAGAAAGCCTGTATTGTCTTTATTGGCTTTAGGTCTAGCTAAGTCTATCTCAGTATGTGCTGTGTTGAAATCTCCACACATGATCACAGGCTTTCTTAACCTTTTAACTTTGTTTAGAAGTTCTTTGTAAAACTCAAGCTTAAATGGAACTCTACTTTTATCTCTTCTACCTTGAGGAGCATAAACATTAAGAAGGTAGAACTTATCATAATCTGCTATTATGAGTCTACCTTCAGAATCAAACTTCTTTATCCCCAACCCATATGTTACTTTCTTTGGATGTATTTTAGTTAGTAAAGCTGTCCCGCTATAGCCTTTCCTCTCAGCAGGATTTAAGTAAATCTCATAGTCCTTTATCTTCGCAAGTTGATCTTCTACCTGCTCAGGTTTAGCTTTTATCTCCTGTAAGCAAAGAATGTCGGGCTTATGTCTATTTAAGTAGTTAAGAAAGCCTTTCTTCAACACAGCCCTAAGACCTGCCACATTCCAGGATTCGATTTTCATTATTTCTTACCTCTGATAAGCTTTACAAACTCTTCTTTTTCTATTTCAGTTTGTCTGAGTATGGCGAGAAGCGTTCCTCTAGCCAACTCTTTATGTAAGGGTACAAC
>CAZQAZ010000006.1:16041-26334 GCA_964591855.1 Candidatus Woesearchaeota archaeon
TAGGCCACCGAGGCACGTTCAAACTCTAACATTCAGTTTTTTTATTTGTTTCTAAAGAAGTTTTCTAGGTTGAATCCAAATGTACACACCACTAATAAAACTTAATGTAGCCATTAGAAGAAACACAGAATTAAAACCAAATAGTGTTACCAGCGCTCCACCTACTATAGCACCAGCAGCTGTTAGAATGTTGAACATGGCCTCCCATGTTCCCCAAGCTCTTCCTTCTCCTCTTCTGAACAAATGCCTTGAGAAAAGAGCATCGTATGCAGGATAGTATATTGCGTCTGCAAATCCAGCAAGTGCTTGTACTAATAGCAACTCAAACATAGAATTCACAAATATATAAAGCAAAAAACTTATGCCTAACACAAAGTTCCCAAGCACAAGTAAGTACTCGCTTTCTTTCAGTTTGTCAGCGTACCTACCAGAGACAAGAGTTGTTATTCCTGCAGCCAAAGAGAACATTCCTCCAGTTAAGCTAGCATCGAATAAACTTCCGCCCACCTCTCTAACAAATAATGCATATATCGGCCCAAGCATAGCACTAGCAAATATCACTAATCCATTCGAGGCCAACAAAACTAGCAGAGCTTTATTAAGAAAGTGCTTTCTGTACATATTCGATTATAAGCATAAGAAATATAAAAAATCTCCTTCTCTTTTCATATAATGAAAGACATTAGAACTCAACTTGTTGAATCTTTCCCAGAGCTTGAAGGTCTTGAAGTCAAGTTAGTTGGGATTGGAGTGTACAGGAAGGGTGTAGATGGGATCACAATGATAAGGGGACTATTGGAAACGCCTCTTGAATTTGAGATAAGAGGAAAGTATGATATAAAAGAAGGTGTAGCGACTGGATTAAGGTTGTACCTTGATCCAGCTGCTTTTGCTTTGGATTTCAAGGACCTTGCTTTGTCCTTAGATAGAGAATCTAAGCAGAGAGCATTGGAAGAACAACAAGATAACTCTTTAAAACTATATTGGGTAGACGGAAGATTAAGTTTTTATATCTAAATCTTAGTTTTAATTATATGCGCCAATAGTCTAGTGGTTAGGATGCGGGCTTCCCAAGCCTGTGACCCGGGTTCGAATCCCGGTTGGCGCATTTTTTTTCTCTTTAAGTTAATTTAATAAAGGGCAAGCTTGTTATGGGTGTATGGCAAAAAAGAAAATAGACTACCAACAAGCCTTGGTGAAGCCTTTTTCTGACCTCAAGAAAGCAGCAATAGGAATCATTTTATCCTTGATTCCTATAGTAAACTTCATCGTGCAAGGATACGTAGTAGAAATGATAAGACAAACAGCAAAAGGAAAAGACAAACTACCAGAATGGAAGAACTGGGGAACCAAGTTCATAGAAGGACTAGAATTACTAGTAATCGAGTTCATATACCTGTTAATACCAATAGTAGTGATGATATTAACTCTAGCCAAGTCAGCAGGCACATTACTACAGCTAACACAACCAAATACATCCATGTATACAACATTGTTAAGTGGCCAATTCGCATTAATAACAGCAATCGTGGGAGTACTATTTGTGATCTTCGGATACATACTAAGCGGAGCAATAGTAAACTTCTCTACACATCAAAAGTTTGGAGCAGCATTCAGATTCAAAGAGATCTGGAAGAAAGTAGGTAGAGGGTTCTACTTCAAGCACTGGTTCATTGCTGGAGTTATATACTTCATACTAGGAGCAATAGGAAATGCTGTAAGCACTGTCTCCCCAATGTTGGGGATAATAGTAGCAGTAATTCTGGGTTGGGAAGCAATGATATTCTACTACACGATAATAGCAAAGGCTTACACCGAGTGAATCTGAATCTTCTTTTTTCTTATTTTGTTGCTTAAAAGGTTAGAAAAGTATATAATCTTCTCTGTTTTTAAGGTTATATGTTTCAAGGTACTATGTATGGCTCGGTCACATATAATGGAAAAGTTTACTATTATGATATTCTCGTGTTCCCCGATGGGCGAGTCGAGCCGAGACATAAATACCACTCAAACTCATTATTTGCAACAACACATGAGATAACAAAAGACGAAATCAAGGTTCTTCTGTCTTCAAACCCACAAGTCTTGATCATAGGAACAGGACAAGAAGGTAATGCAAGTCTAACAGAGGATGCCGAGTTAGAGATTAGAAAGGCTAGGATAAAGGCTATAGTTGGTCCCACACCACAAGCTATTGAGAGGTACAATCAAATAGTAAACAACAGAAAGGTCGCAGCCTTAATACATGTGACAGACTGATTATCAGACTGCTTACTTGGTAACCTCTACCTTGTCCTCCCCTTCTAAGAAACTTATCTCCTCTGCCCTTACTGTGTTCTTTATGTCCTCCAAGGCGTCTCCAAGCTCAACCTTTGACCAGATAACAACGCTCTTAATTGGAGCACCCATGGACATATGGTTCTTAGACTTGAACTTTCTAACTTCGGAGATAAATTCTATAGCTTTGTCGCCAACCATCTCCACACCTTCATCTTCCATATCCAATTCAGGCCAACTTGACTTGTGAATACTCCCCTTCTTATAGATTGTATTGTATATCTCTTCTGTTATGAATGGTATGTGTGGTGCTAAAAGTTTAAGGACAGCTTCCAGCACAGTGTACAAGGTGTAAAGTGCAGCTTCGTCCTTCTCTTCTTTGTACAATCTATACTTGACCATCTCAAGATAGTAGTCTGCAAACACGTTAATCAAGAAGTTCTCAACTACTTTCTTTTCTTTGTTTATTTCATACTTTTCCATGTACTCTGTAGCCTGCTTTATGACTTTAGATAGTTTACTTAGTATCCATTTGTCCACAGTTCTTAGCTCTGGTTTGGACTTTGGCTCATAACCACTTATATGCGAGTTAATGAATCTTGCTATGTTCCACAACTTAGTTAGGACTTTCTTACCTCTTATTACGTCTTGTTCTCTGTATATCAAATCTTCACCTAGTGTTGCTGATGTGGCCCAGTACCTAAGGACGTCTGCCCCATACTTGTCTACAATCTCCTTTGGATTTGTCCCTATACCCTTAGAACTGCTCATGGCTATTCCTTTACCAACGTAAACATAACCTGATATCATTATGTCTTTCCAAGGTATTGAGTTGTTATGAAGGTAAGCCTTTAGTATTGTATAGAAAGCCCATGTTCTTATTATGTCATGAGCTTGCGGTCTCAAGCTCATTGGAAACATCTTCGAGAAAAACTCTGGATCATCCTTCCATTTTGTAGCTATTTGCGGTGTTAAGGACGAAGTCATCCAAGTATCCATAACATCCTGTTCTCCAACAAATTCACCACCACACTCACATTTTTCTTCTGGTGTTGTAAACCTTGGATCCACAGGCAATTCTTCTTCTTTAGCTAATCTTATCTTACCACACTTATTACAGTACCATACTGGGAATGGAACACCAAAGTACCTTTGTCTAGATATTATCCAATCCCACTTAAGATTCTTAACCCAATCAACATATCTTACTTTGTAATATTCAGGATACCAATTTATCTTGTCTCCAAGCTCCAATAGCTTTTCTTTATGATCTAAAGCCTTAATGAACCATTGCTTTGTAGGTATGAACTCCACAGGTGTGCCACATCTCCAGCATACTCCAACTGTTTGTTCTAGTGGCTCTTGTTTTACAAGAAGACCTTCTTTCTCCAAGTCTTCGATAATTCTTTTTCTTGCCTCTTCTAACTTAAGACCTTCGTACTTTCCTGCCAACTCATTAAGAGTTCCATCCTCTTTAATTGATATTTTCATAGGAAGATTATGCTTCTTCCACCATTCTATATCTTGTGTGTCTCCGAATGTACAAATCATAACTATTCCTGTACCAAATTCCATATCAACAGCCTCATCCTCCATTATTGGCACCTCAAAATTAAAGAGTGGAACCCTTGCTTTCTTTCCAACTAAGTGTTTGTATCTCTCATCCCTTGGATTAACAAATATCCCTACACAAGAAGGTAGAAGCTCAGGTCTTGTTGTAGCAATCTCTATTTTTGATCCGTCTTCTAGAGTGAAATAAATGTAATTAAGTTTCGTTGTTCTCTTCTTGTCCTCAACTTCTGCTTGTGCCAATGCGGTTTGGTGGTAAGTACACCAGATTACTGGTTCTTCTGCCCTGTAAACTTGTCCTTTGTTGTAGAGGTCTATGAAACTTCTTTGAGCTTGTTTTTGGCAGTAGTCGTCAATCGTATGATAATAGTAGTCCCAATCACATGAGAAACCAATTCTTATGAAAGTTTCTTTCATTCTCTTTATTACTTCTTCTGCCTCTTTCTTACAAAGCTCTATAAACTCTTTTCTGTCAAAGTCTCTCTTAGATTTACCATACTTTTTCTCAACCATTTTTTCTGTAGGTAGACCGTTGTCATCGAATCCATTTGGGAAGAATACATTATAACCTCTCATTCTCTTGTACCTTGCCACAACCTCGAACTCAGTATAGTTTTTAGCATGACCCATGTGTAAATCTCCAGAAGCATACCTTGGTGGTGTGTCTATAGAGAAAATTGGCTTATCTGAGTTTGGATCAAATTTATATATTCCATTCTCCTCCCAATATTTGATCCATTTCTCTTCAACTTCATGTGGATTGTAAGTTTTTTCCATGCGTAGAAGTTTAAAATTCTTTAAATTTAAAGTTTGTGGCCTAAAAGATTCTGTAAGGTTTGTAATCTACTCTTCCTCCACTTACATAGAGGACGGAAACTATTCCTTCATCTATATTTGATGGGTTGATGACTTTCATACCTCTTATAGTTTTTGCTTGGCCTGGACGGAGGTTTAACCTGCTTGATATATAAGCAGATGCTCCCCTAACAGAAAGAAAATCTATAAGCTGCTCATCTAACAAATCACAAGAAACCACAACTTTTCTCTCCAAATCCATATAAAACATGTCTTCAGGATTTATTATATCATATACATCCCCAGGAGCATTATCAATCACAAGCTTTAGGAGTTCTCCAACATTGTGTGGCCTCAAAGACTTTCCATCGTAGATGTACTTTCCGGAAGAAAGACCTCTCATTAACTTACCTGGCAGGAAGATAAAGTCTCCATATTCACGAGCACTCTCATCGAAGATCTTTATGTCCTTTTTCAGGTTTTGTTCGTAAATGACTTCTAAGTTTAGGGTACTAAACAATTCCCTAATTCTCCCTCTTACATTCTCGTTATTGTCTACGAACACAACCTCATCCGCCAAATTTCCACCCCTTAAGAAAAGGGGAAGGTAACCCACATAAAGACCTCTTAAAGCTCTTTTAAGATTATAAGATTCACTCTCTATAGTTCCACTTCTCCAATCAATATGCGTAAGCTGCTCCCATAGGGTTGGGAGGTTATAGAGTATTGTAGTGCCAAAGAGCTCTTCCAGCTTTCTAACATATCCGCGAACCTTCTCGTTCTTTACACGATAACTTGTTTTCACATTACCAAAACTGCTCATACCCAAGACTTTCTCTCCAGTAAATCTATCTAAAACGATTACGGAATCAAACTCCCCCTCATTATCGTAGATCCAAAGGATTCCATCTAGGATCTCACCTAGGCTGTGCTTTGTTGCTCTTGAGAGAAAGAGGTGTTTTGACATGTGCCGCCTCCTATGAGCATAAAAAGGCTGAAGGGATGCCTCAGGGGAAAGCAACTCCCTTCAGCCCGGGGTGTGTCGTGATCTCATAACACGGGGTCGGGGGCAAGCATGAAACAAATAAAATGAAAGATGTTGTGGGTTAGACCCTCACAACATCTCAATGCCAAGGTCTCTTGACATTGTCCTTGCCATTTCTTGTGCTTCCTTCTGGAAGTCTACAGGACCAAGGATGAATGGGCTCTTTACTCCTGTTATAATTGTCATCACTCTAACTCTTCCTGTCATGTCCTCGTTAACTCTTGCTCCCCATATTACTACTGCATCTGAGTCTAATGATTCTGTTACTAACTCTCCAATTCTGTTTACGTCATCAAGTGTTAAGTCTTTACCACCAGTTACATGGATTAATGCACCTGTTGCTCCCTGATAGGAGACATCTAATAATGGATTAGATAATGCTCTCTTAACTGCTTCTTCTACTCTTCCTTCAGAGTCAGACTCACCAACACCTATAACAGATACTCCTCCATTCGTCATAATTGCTTTCACGTCTGCGAAGTCCAAGTTAACAAGTGATGGAACTGCTATAACTTCTACTATACCCTTAATCATTGTAGCTACTAATTCATTTGCAACACCGAATGCTTGGTTGATTGGAAGTCCACCTGCTATTTGGACTAATCTGTTGTTGTCAATGACTATAACTGTGTCACATACCTCTCTTAACTTTGCTAATCCTTCCTCTGCCTTTTCAATTCTTGCCTTCTCTATTTTGAATGGCATTGTTACTGTACCTATGACTATTGCTCCCTGCTCTTTTGCTAGCTTAGCTACAACTGGTGCTGATCCAGTACCTGTACCTCCTCCTAAACCTGCACAGACAAATACCATGTCTGCTCCTTTGAGTACTTCTCTTATTTCTTGTGTTGACTCTTTAGCTGCTTCCTCTGCAACTTTTGGGAAACCTCCTGCTCCAAGACCTTTTGTTGTCTCTTTACCTATCAATACTTTCTTGTCTGCTTCTCTTGCATCCAAGTGTACTTTGTCTGTGTTTATTGCAATGACCTCTGCTCCTTTCACTCCCTTGTGGAACAACCAGTCAACCATGTTGTTACCTGCTCCACCTACACCGACTACTTTTATTGTAGCCTGTCCAACTGTGTCCACATCCCAGTTTAGATTCTTCTGGGTATCTAAAGCATTCTTAACCAAAAAATCCATTTTTGGTACACCCCCGTTTTTTTGTTTATGGATTGGAATTGCAACATATGTTCTCGAGTATCGAAAGGTTTATATGTTGCAATCGCATTTTTCTTCTAGAAGTTAAGAATCATTAACTTCAAGATAAATCACACTGGACATTGCGAAGAATTAAACCCCAAGAAGTTTTAAACGTAAGTTATTTATAAATATATTTCTACTTTGAAGTATGTTTTGTAGAATATAATAGAAAAAGATCTCACTTTCTTTTGAGTTTAACAAGCTTTAATGGGCCTATTTTCTTTACTTCCACTTCGTATTTTAGGTATTGTTTTATATACCTAGAAACCGTAGATTTGCTTAATTTTGCTTTCCTTGCAAGTTCTCTGACCCACAAACCATCTTTATACTTCTGTAAAATACCTCTAATAAGGCTTAATTTAACAATATCTGGGCCTTTTTCCACCATGTATTTATATGGGACAGTTGTCCTATATAAATATTCCCATTGGGACACTTGTCCCACAACCATGAGGGCGGACGGAGGTTTTTTATACTTCTAACAACGTTAAATAAGTATGTACTCTCAGAAAATTGCTAACCTCTTTTTAGAAAAAAGAATTGTACCTGGAAAGCACATAATACGAATAACAAAAGAAGGACAAACATTTGAAGGCTTACTTTTACCAAGACCATATTTTGGTGATCCAGATTCTATAGTCATAAAACTTGACAACGGATACAACATAGGTATAAAGTACACAAAAGGAACCAAAATAGAAAAGATTGGTTCCATAAAGATGCCTCCCAAAAAGAAGCTTAAGATAAAACAAAGGAAAGACTTACCAAGGGTAAGTATAATTGGTACTGGCGGAACTATAATGAGCAAGCTAGACTACAGGACAGGAGGGGTATCTCCTCTCGCTACAGAAGAAGAAGTACTCGCAAGTGTTCCAGAGCTCTTAAATGTAGCAAACATAAAAATAGTAAAACTGTTCGACATATTCTCAGAGAATTTTGAGCCCAAACTTTATCCAAAGCTGGCAAGAGCTATAGCTAAGGAAATTAGAAATGGTGCTGATGGCATAGTTGTTATGCATGGTACAGACACCATGCATTACACAGCAGCTATGCTAACTTTCATGTTTGAGAATCCAAAAGTCCCAATAATCCTAACCGGAGCCCAAAGATCAACCGATAGGGGGTCTTCCGATGCTTATATGAACTTATTATGTGCTGTCAAAGCTGCAACCTCAGACATAGCAGAGGTTATGATCTGCATGCATGGTACGGAGTCAGATGATGTGTGCTACCTTCTCCCAGGAACTAACACACGAAAATTCCACACTTCAAGAAGAGACGCCTTCAGAAGCATAAGAGAGCCTATTGGCCTCGTGACAAAAAACCTCGAACTTAAGATCATATCTGCCCACAGAAAAAGGGGTGGAAAGCTCAAGTTAAAAGATAAGATAGAGCCAGATGTTGAGTTAATAAAGGTTTACCCTGGAATAGACCTTAACATTCCTAGAAAGACAAAAGGCCTAATAATAGAAGGTACAGGCTTAGGACATGTACCTTACAACTTTTATCTGAAGCTAAAGAAGTTTAAAGGTGTAAAATTCATGACATCACAATGTATATTTGGAAGAATAAACATGGATGTCTATTCCACAGGAAGAGAGCTTCAGAAAATAGGAGTTATGGGCCATCTAACAGACATGATCCCCGAGACCGCACTTATGAAGCTCATGTGGGTTATGGGTCAGACCAAGGACCCAAAGAAAATCAAAGAACTCATGGAATCCAACTTAAGAGGAGAAATCTCATCCAGAACGGATGAGAATTGGTTCTGGAGGCAACCAATGTGATAGACTACAAAGAACTAGGATTGAAAGTTGGGCTCGAAATACATGCCCAACTAGACACATTTAAGCTATTCTGCAATTGCTTCTCAACAATGGACGAGGAAGTAAGGAAAACCATTGTTAGAAGACTGCACCCAGTCCCTGGGGAGACTGGAGAGGTAGACGTAGCCGCACAACATGAATTCGAGAAAGGTAGGGAATTTTACTATCAAGTATTCAATGACACAACATGTCTTGTAGAGAGTGACGATGAGCCCCCAAGAGGAGTGAATATGCAAGCTCTTGACATAGCAGTCACCCTAGCAAACATGTTCAATTGCTACATACCAGATGAGATACACTTCATGAGAAAGACTGTAATAGATGGTTCTAACACATCTGGATTCCAAAGAACAGGAATCATAGGTCTTAATGGCTACATAAAAACAAGCTTTGGGAAGGTTAGAATAACAAACCTTCAGCTTGAAGAGGATGCATGTGGTATAGTCAGTAAGCATAGCGACCATGTGATCTACAGAATGGACAGGCTTGGAATCCCTCTAGTTGAGATAGGAACTGGTCCTGATGCTCACTCACCTAAAGAAGCGCAGGAACTTGCAGAGACTATAGGAATGTACCTAAAATCAACCGGAAAAATAAAGAAAGGTCTGAATGCAATAAGACAAGATATAAACGTATCAATCAAAGGAGGGGCCAGAGTTGAGATAAAAGGAGTCCAGTCCTTATCTGGGATACCAAAGGCAGTTGAGATGGAAGTCGAGAGACAACTAAACCTAATAAAGCTCAAAGATTGGATATCGAAGCTAAGATTCTCTAACATAGAAGATGTAAGTGACACATTCTCTAACTCCAAGTGTAAGCTACTACGTGGTAAAAAAGTATTTGCCTTAAGGATATCTCATGGCAAAGGCTTATTAGCAACAAAAATACAAGGTGACAAAACACTTGGGAGAGAATTGGCAGACTATGTAAAAGCTAAAACGGATGCAAAAGGCTTCATACACACAGACGAAGACCTAGCCAAGTATAACATATCAGAAGAAGAGATTAACGCTGTTGCTTCTGTGTTAAAATGTCAGTCCAATGATCTAATAGCCTTAGTCTCAGACTTTCCAAAAGCCTTAGAGAAGATAATAGAAAGGCTAACTATGTTTTCAAAGGGAGTCCCTGAAGAGGTTAGAAGGTTTAACGAGGATGGAACAACAACGTATATGCGTCCAATGCCTGGAAGAGCAAGGATGTACCCAGAAACTGACGTGAAACCAATAGTTATGAAAATCAAGAAGGTCAAAACTCCAACTTTGATATCGGATAGGATTAAAAGGCTCAAAAAGAAGTATGGATTAAGCGAGGATGTTGCAAAGGCTCTTTTGAGATCCAATTACTTTGAGATATTTGAGATGTATGCGAAATACAATCCAAAATTTATAGCGTCGGTTGTTACTTCGTATTTAAGAGATGCTGAGAAAAGGAGACCTCTTGACGTGGAGGACGTGAAGGAGATACTAAACTTGTGGAGGAAAGGCAAGATATCTAAAGATGGTGTACAAGACTTAATCAAAGAAGTCTCAGAAGGAAAGGATTTGATGGAAGTCTATGAATCTAAGTATAAATCCAAGA
>CAZQAZ010000007.1:0-15968 GCA_964591855.1 Candidatus Woesearchaeota archaeon
AAGAGATTCTTGCTCTTGGAAAGAAGTATAACAAACCTGTTAGGATCTACTTTAAGCATACCGGGACTTTAAACTTCAAGGAGTAGGTCCAAAATGAAAAGATTTATAAATGTGGTTAACTATTAACCACACATGAATATAGACGATGTGATAGATGTGATTGTTAAGAGGAATAAAGCACTAGTAGTGCTAGAAAGACTTAACAGGGAGTTGATGGAGAAGGTGATGGCTGACATAAGAAAGGAGTTTGGTGTCAGTGACTTTGAATTCGTTGATCCAGCAAGGTTCCTTAAGGAGAGAGATTTGTTTAAGGAATTCTTTGATGGTTTCTCGCTCATAAACAAAATGAACCTATTCGAAGAGTTAGGCCTCAAGAGGTATGTAAGATACAATTACTCTCTTGAAAACCTAGACCCTTGCAAGAAGGCTTTATTTTCATACGAACTTATAGGAAGAAGAGGACAACCAGGTATCTTACAAAGAATAGAAGGAATATACATAGGTAGAGGCGTTGTCGCTGTACCAGACAGATACAAAAAGGTCCTCGAAGACCTTTTCAAGAGGTGGAATGTTCACTTCAAAAAAACAATCTTTTACAGGTGGTAAAAATGAAAAACAAAAAGGAGATAGAACTCGAAGTTGCTGAAGCTGTACAAGAAGACATAGGTAAGGGAATAGTTAGGTTAGACTCCTCCATAATGAGGGAGTTAGGAGTTAAGCCAGGAGATTTTGTAGAGATAACTGGAGAAAGATCAACTGTAGCCATAGTTGATAGGGCTTACCCTGCAGACATAGGTCTAAGGATCATAAGAATGGATGGTCTAATGAGATACAATTGTAGAACAGGTATTGGAGAGAAAGTCAAGGTCAAAAAGGCTGTAGTTAAAGACGCGGCATCAATAACTGTTGCTCCTGCTCAAAAGGGCATGTACATTAAATTATCTCCGGAGATAGTTCAACAAATGTTATTAGGTAGGGCTGTAAAGAAAGGAGACATAGTTACCCTTGGTGGAACTAAGAGGAGAAGAAGAACTCTTGGAGATCCATTCCAAGAGATATTCGAGCTTATGGGTGAAGACTTCTTTGGAATGTCTTCATTTGGACTCTCTGAAATAAAACTTATGGTAACAAACACTTCACCAAAGGGACCTGTGTTGATCACGAACTCAACAAAAATAAACGTCTTAAACAAGGCTGTAAAGTTAGAGGAAGAAAAAATACCAGAGGTTGCATACGAAGACATAGGAGGACTTGACGATGCAATAGCTAAAATAAGAGAAACCGCAGAGCTTCCACTTAAACATCCAGAACTATTCCAAAGACTTGGGATTGAGCCGCCAAAAGGAATATTATTGTATGGGCCACCTGGTACAGGAAAGACTTTACTTGCTAAAGCTGTAGCTAATGAGAGTGAAGCTCATTTCATCTCAATAAATGGTCCGGAAGTCATGTCTAAGTGGGTTGGTGAAGCAGAGAAAAGATTAAGAGACGTATTTGAAGAGGCTGAGAAAAATGCACCAGCAATAATTTTCATAGACGAAATAGACGCTATAGCTCCAAAGAGGGGAGAAACAGTTGGGGAAGTGGAGAGAAGAGTGGTAGCACAATTGCTTTCCCTTATGGATGGTCTTAAGAGTAGAGGGAAAGTAATAGTAATGGCTGCTACCAACAGACCAAACGACATAGATGAAGCGCTAAGAAGACCGGGAAGGTTCGACAGAGAAATAGAAGTGGGTGTTCCAAACAGAAAGGGAAGACTTGAGATCCTTAAGATCCACACAAGAAACATGCCTTTAGCAAAGGACGTAGACTTAGAGAAGATAGCAGACATAACTCACGGTTTCGTTGGAGCAGACCTAGCAGCACTATGTAAAGAAGCTGCTATAAATGTTCTAAGAAAATATGCAAACGAACTTAAAGAAGAAAGGTTAAGTGAAGAATTCCTAAAGAAGCTTGAGGTTACGCAAGAAGATTTCATAAGTGCACTAAAGTACGTAAGGCCTTCTGCTATGAGAGAATTATTAGTAGAAGTTCCAAACGTTAAGTGGGAGAGTATAGGTGGTTTAGAGGAAGCTAAGAAGAGATTACAAGAAACAGTAGAATGGCCGCTAAGGTACCCAGAAGTATTTAAGAAAATGGGGATTGAGCCGCCAAAAGGAATATTATTGTATGGGCCACCTGGTACAGGAAAGACTTTACTTGCTAAAGCTGTAGCTAATGAGAGTGAAGCTAACTTCATATCAATCAAAGGTCCGGAAATATTCTCAAAGTGGGTAGGAGAGTCGGAGAAATCAATAAGAGAGATCTTCAGAAAGGCAAGACAAGTAGCTCCATGTATTATCTTCTTTGATGAGATAGACGCTCTAGCTCCAAGAAGAGGATTATACGACAGCTCAAGAGTAACTGAAACAGTAGTTAACCAATTACTAACAGAGTTGGATGGACTAGAGGAACTAACAAATGTTGTGGTAATAGGTGCTACTAACAGACCAGATATCGTGGATCCAAGCCTATTAAGGCCAGGAAGATTTGATTCGCTTGTCTACGTTGGTGCACCTGATCAAAAGGCAAGACTTGAGATACTTAAGATACACACTAAAAACATGCCTTTAGCAAAGGACGTAAAACTAACTAAGATAGCAGAAGAAACAGAAGGATATTCAGGAGCTGACCTAAAAGCTCTTGTCAGAGAGGCTGCACTTATGGCACTAAGGGAGGACATGCAAGCAGACAAAGTTACAGCAAAGCACTTCAAGAAAGCTATGGAGAAAGTAAAACCATCCATAACCAAAGACCTAATAGAATTCTACAAGAAATTCGAGGAGAGTTTAAGAGAGAGAAAGAAAATAGAGGATAAAACCAAATCCTACGTGGGTTAAATATTTAAACCCCTTTCTTTTATTCTTCTTATGGCCATTCCTATAACCAAGCTTGACGAGAAAAAACTTTACTCGTTAATATTATCTGATGACTTAACCTATGAAGGGGTTATAAGAGACATAATAAGACAACAAGGTATGGATCCTTGGGACATAAACTTAGACGTCATAATAACAGAGTACATGAAGTTCTTGAACAAAATTAGAAAGCTTGACTTCAGGGTGTGTGGTAAATTCATCTTAACCGCCGCTATCCTCCTAAAAATGAAAAGTGACATGTTAAAACTTAAAGAAGAGAAGAAAGAAAGAGAGCAGATCAGTTCTGAGTTTGATAAAGAATTAATAAGAAAGCTTAGGGAACAGCTTGGGTTAATAAACGTTGAAGATGTGTTCGCCCCAAGAGTCCCATTACAAAAGAAAAGAATTGCTACTATAGACGATTTACTCAATGCACTTAAGGAAGCTTTGGAAGTGAAAGAAAGAAGAGAAAGGAGATGGAAAGAAAGAGAAGCAAAAAAGCCAAACCTCAACCTCAAAAGATTTGATATATTCTCAAAAATGAAAGAGTTATATGAGAAAATAAAGGATTTCTTCTCAAAGAAAGAAAAAATATCATTCAAAGAGCTGGTTCCAAGCGACAATAAAAAAGACATAGTTTGGACGTTCCTACCTTTGCTCCAGCTCGCAAGTTTGGGAAGGGTGGAGCTTGAACAGGAAAAAGAATTTGGTGACATATACATTATAAAGGGTGTTAAGTATGGAGAGAGAATCACAAAAGAAGAAAATGATTGAAGCTCTGTTATTTGCAACAAACGATGGATTTTCAGTAGAGGAGATTTGCAATAGAGTTGGGCTTGGAAAGAGAGAAGCTCTCAAACTGCTAAAAGTCTTAAAGAAAGAATACGACGAGAAAGAAGGAGCAATAGAAGTAATCGAAGAAAAAGGAAAGTGGAGGATGAAGATTAAGCCGGAAGTATCCCCAGTAATAAAGGACCTTCTCCCGGTTGAGATACCAAAGCAAGTATTAAAGACACTAGCTGTTATTGCCTGGAAGAGTCCTGCCAAACAAAGTGAAGTTATAAAAATCCGTGGGAATAAGGCATACAATCACATAAAGGAGCTCATAGAACAAGAATACATCACAGCTACGAAAAAGGGCCGAACAAAGATATTAAGGCTCGGTCCTAAGTTTTACAAATACTTCGACCTCTCAAGGAAAGATGCTAAAAAACTCCTCTCAATAGAAAAGGAAAATATTGATAAATAAGGAAATACTTAATTAATCCATAATAATCAAACAAAGAAGTGGAGGTTTGAAACATGGTATTAGAGCTAATAAACATCTCAAAGGTTTATGGGATGAAAGTATTTACAGACGACGGTAAATACTTCGGTGATGTTGAGGAGGTAGTAATCTCTGACAATAGGATAGACAGGTGGAGAATAAGGGCAACAAGGGGAAGTCTATTAAGCAAATTAGCCGGAAACGCAAGAGGTGTACAAGTGCCACAGAGATACATAAGAGCAGTCGGAGACATAGTAATAATGAGCAAAGTTGGTTTCCCATCCCAAGGAGCGGAAGAGGAAGAAGCCACTGAGTAAATTATTTAACTATCCTTATTCTTTTTTACACGTATGAAAGAGTTGAATTTTAAGACTACTGAGGAGATTAAAGTTCCTTCCAAGATCATAGATCAAGTTATAGGTCAAGATCAAGCTGTAGAAGTTATAAAGAAAGCTGCTAAACAAAGGAGAAATGTACTCTTAATTGGCGAGCCTGGAACAGGTAAATCCATGTTGGGACAGTCCTTAGCGGAATTATTACCAAAAAGTGATCTTGTGGACGTGCTTGTATTTCCAAATCCAAAAGACGAGAACAGACCATTAATTAGAACTGTAAAGGCTGGAGAAGGTAAGAAAGTTATAGAGGCTGCAAGGCTAAAGGCCATGGCCTCAAAGCAAAACCTATGGGTTTACATTATAATATTCTTCATGGCTTTCTACATTGGTTCATTCGTAGTGGACTGGGTAGTTGCGAAAGAAACTTCAGACATACTAAAGGCCGCTGATCGGATATCTGGAACTTTATTCCTTGTTACCTTTTTGCTAATGTCTGTGTTGTACTTATCTGCATATAGGTTACAAGCTGGGAGAATGAAGGTTTCCTTACCAAGGCTTCTAATTGATAATTCTGATAAGAAAACTGCTCCATTTGTAGATGCAACAGGTTCTCACGAGGGAGCACTTTTAGGGGACATACTACACGATCCATTACAAAGTGGGGGGTTAGGAACACCACCACACGAAAGAGTAATAGCAGGAGATATTCACAAGGCACACAAAGGTGTTTTATTCATAGATGAAATCGCAACTCTTTCTCCTAAAATGCAAATAGCTTTACTTACAGCAATGCAGGAGAAAAAAATGCCAATAACAGGAAGAAGTGAGAGAAGCTCTGGAGCCATGACTAGAACAGAACCTGTTCCATGTGATTTCATACTCGTAGCTGCAGGTAATCTAGAGACCCTCAAGGGACTACATCCAGCTTTAAGATCAAGAATAAGGGGAAGTGGATACGAAGTATATATGAACAACAGAATAAAAGACACAGTTGAGAACAGAAACAAATTAGGAAGATTCGTAGCACAGGAAGTAGTGAAGGACGGTAAAATACCTCACTTCACAAGAGAAGCTGTACAAGAGATAATAAATTATGCCAGGAAGAAAGCTGGAAGGAAGGGATACTTATCCATAAAGTTTAGGGAGCTAGGAGGACTAATAAGAGCTGCAGGTGATATTGCTAGAGAGGAAGGGGCAAAATATGTCGAGCCTTCTCACATAAAGAAAGCCTTGAAATACGCACAATCTTTAGAAAGTCAAATATCAAAGAGGTACACAGAAGAAAAAAGAGAATATCAAGTGATAAAAACAACTGGCTCTGAGATAGGAAGAGTAAATGGTCTTGCCATAATTGGAGAGTCTGATTCTGGAATCCTCTTACCAATAGAAGCTGCGGTTGTTCCAGCTATGAAGAAAGGTTCTGGTACCATAATAGCTACAGGAAGATTAGGTAAAATAGCAAAAGAAGCTGTAGACAACGTGGGTGCCATTATCAAGAAATATTCAAACAAGGACTTATCAAATTATGACATACACATACAATTCTTGCAAGCCTATGAAGGTGTAGAAGGGGATTCTGCATCTATAGCAATAGCCACTGCTGTCATATCTGCGCTAGAAGGTCTTGGAGTTAAGCAAGATACAGCCATGACTGGTTCCTTGAGTATAAGGGGTGAAGTTCTTCCTGTTGGTGGAGTAAACGCCAAGGTTGAAGCTGCAATAGACGCAGGTTTGAAGAAGGTTATAATTCCAAAGTCAAATTATGATGACGTGCTTCCAAAGCTTAAGAGAAAGATCAAGATAGTTCCTGCTGAAACCATATATGATGTTCTAAAAGAAGGCATTGCTTGGGGTAAAGACAAAAAGGTCCTCACCAGAATCAAAAAGGTGCTAAGATGATACCAAACTGGCTTCTAGAAAAATGTGATTACTGTGACTTAAGAGTA
This sequence comes from Candidatus Woesearchaeota archaeon, assembly GCA_964591855.1. GTDB lineage: Archaea > Nanobdellota > Nanobdellia > CAZCWL01 > CAZQAZ01 > CAZQAZ01. Next base: position 6,446 of record CAZQAZ010000007.1, read on the forward strand.
TTTCACGTGAAATCCGAAGCAATACTCTTAGATAAGACAGAATTAAGATCATCCTCAGAGTACGTTGGAACCACTTATGGTGTTAGGGTTCTCATAGATGGTGCGTGGGGTCTTGCAAGCACCAATATGAAATCTGAACTAAACTCCACATTCGAAAAGGCGTACAAAATGGCTAAAGCAGCAAGTAGGTATAAGAAAACAAAGTTCAAAATAAATTACGAAATAGACACAAGAGACAAAAAGGCCATCAAACCAAAAATCGATCCATTCTCCTTAACAAAACCTCAAAAGATAAACTTCTTCAAAGACATAAGTAAAGAGGTTATGAAACTTAACAAAAGAATCTCTCCTAGGATATCTTACTCGTCGAAGATTCTCAAGAAAGAATTCTACAACTCCTTTGGTGCGGATATAAAACAAGAATTTACATACACAGAAAGCTACTTGACGCTCACCACATTATACGACGGTAAAGTAGAGTCTCATAACGAAAGAAAAGTTCACATTGGTGGATTCGAAGGTATGGAGAAATTCAGAGACAAGGCCTTAAAAGGTGTTAAGAAACTTGAAAGAAAGATAAAACTTAAGAGACCACCAAAAGGCAAGTTTAATGTCATCTTGGACGAGGAAATCACAGGCCTATTCTTTCACGAGGGTGTAGGACATGCATGCGAGGCCGACGAGGTAGTTGAGAAGAGATCTATACTACGGGGTAAGTTGGGTAGGAAAATAGCAAGTTCTAAAGTAACTCTTTACAGCGACCCAACGCTCAAGAAAGGCTTTGGGTTCTACTTTTATGACGACGAAGGTGTCAAGGCCAGAAGAGTTCCTCTTATCAAAAGAGGTGTTTTAGTTGGTTACATGCATAACTTAGAAACAAGCTCTAGAATGAAAACAAACCCAACAAGCAATGGAAGAAGTGAAAGTGCTGGAAGTAAAGTACTTGTTAGAATGAATAATATGTATCTAGAACCTGGGGACCTCTCAAAGAAGGAACTATTCGAGACTCTAAAGAATGGACTATACCTTAGAGGTTTTGCTGGTGGTGGTGTAGACACAAGTACTGGAGAATTCTCATTCAAAGCGTTGGAAGTATTTGAGATTAAAAACAGCGTTATCACTAATGGCTTTAAGGAAGGAACTATATCTGGAAATATTGCAACTACTCTAAAGAACATAACTCACCTAGGAAAGATGTCAAAGTTCTCATCCAACTCTCCCGGCTTTTGTGGGAAGGGTGGCCAGCATGTCCCTGTAGATGAGAAAATGCCAAAGATGATTGTTAGGGGTGCTAACATTGGATAAGGAACTAAAACCTGATTACATAGCTGATAAAATACTATCCATAACAAAAGACTACGACACAGAGATAAATATAAGGAGGTACAAGACAACAAGGGTTGTTGTGGAGAACAGAGAAGTAAGCTACATAAAATTTTTGGACAGGTGTACCTTAGTACTAAGTTTGGGGAAGAACGGGAAGTTCGGAGGATGTGAAGTCCCACTAAGTAAATGGAAAGAAGGAGTAAGAATAGCCAAAAAGCTTCAAAGATCCTCTAAAAAGAGAGTATACTTTGGCATTCCTAAAAATAAAAAAGATTCGTTTAAGGTAAGCTATGATTACTCTGAATTCGATCTCGAAGCGACGGTAAAAGAGCTCGTAAGACTCTCACACATGGCAAAGAATATAAACGCGTACTCTTCTTTAAGCTTAAAGTCCAACCTGACGGAGAGGTTCTTTTACAATTCCAATGGGATAAACAAGAGGTATAAAAAATCTACATTCAGTCATACGGTGCATCTATTCAAAGGAGACTTCGAGGGCTTTGGATGGACGTATGGAAAGAAACTTGATTTTAGCCTCCTAAAAACCTTCAATGAAGCCAAGAAATGGTTTATCACGTCGAAAGCAAAATCTAAGATAAGAAAAGGTGCCTATAATCTTGTCTTAGACCCATACGCTGTGTCGGACTTACTAGACGCCATAATGCCTGCGTTCTATGCAACCAACAAACAAAATGGAAGTTCATACTTTATAGGTAAGGAAGGATCGAAAGTCTTTGATAGGAAACTAACAATAATAAGCGATGGCTTAATAAGGGATGCTACAGCTGTGCCTTTCGATGCTGAAGGAACACCCACTCAAAGGAAAGTTCTAATAGATAAAGGTGTGTTCAAGACTTACCTTTACGACTTCACTTCTGCAAAAAAAGAAGGTAGGGAAAGTACTGGAAACTGTGCTTCCATCTTGAGTAAGCCAAGCATAACGGAAGATAAGATTGTAGTCAAGCCAGGAAAAGGGGTAACGACAAGAGAAGGCGAGCTTTATATAAGAGACCTCTCGGGGACACACATGATTAACACTAGGAGTGGGAACTTCACACTTACCATAGAAGGCTTCGTACGCAAGGATGGTAAGCTAAGGAAAGTTAAGGATGTGATGTGGTCTTCTAACATATATGAGATGCTAAAGAACATTGACATAGGATCCAAGCTCACTGATCTAGAATCGATGCTCTTACCTCACATTAAAGTCTACAATCAGTCAATTATTGCATGATGAAATCTAAATCAGAGTTGATACGCAAGATTAAAAAGGCTCGTGAAGAGATTGGAAATATTGTTAAAAAGAGATTAAAAGAGTTTAACAAAGTTAGATCCTCATCAAAGAAGAAAATATTTGAAGAGCTTTCATTTTGTTTACTAACAGCAAACTTCAACGCTGAGAGAAGTTGGACCATTCAAAACAAAATAAAAAGTGGTTTTCTCACTTTAAGTGAAGCTAAGTTAAGCAAGAAGTTAAGAGAGCTAGGACATAGATTCCCAAACACAAGGGCAAACTACATCGTACGAGCAAGAAAACACATAGACAAAGTCTATGATTTAGTTAAAAGCAGGAAAGATCCTAAAGAAATAAGAGAGTGGCTCGTAAGAAACATAAAAGGTTTGGGCTATAAAGAAGCTAGCCACTTTCTAAGGAACATTGGACTCAAAGACGTAGCAATAATTGATTTTCACATACTCGACCTCCTTGCAAAATACAACATAATAGAAAAACCAAAAAGCTTGTCGAAGAGAAAGTACTTAGAGATAGAGAAAGTTTTAGAGTCTATTGCCAAGAAAATTGGTGTTTCATTGGCAGAGCTCGATCTTCTCATGTGGTACTTGGAAACAGGAAAAATCCTAAAATAGAAAACATTTAAAAAAGTACAAAGGATAATATTCTTTGATTTGTGCTTTTGATAGCGGGGTGGAGCAGCCTGGAGTGCTCGCGGGGCTCATAACCCCGAGGTCGGTGGTTCAAATCCACCCCCCGCTACTTTAGATCTTTAGAATCCTTATCAAATCTCCAATCTTCTTGTCTTTAAACTCTCTTGCTTTCTTGGATATCTGTGCATTAGTTAATAGCACCATTGGTCTCTTTTCCTCCAAGACCTGAGTAAACAATAGGGACAAGTCTGATTCATTCATCCTTGCCTTCTTCTTGATCTTAACTGTGTAAATCAATCCACCCATCTCAACTTTAAAATCAATCTCCTTATTCTTAGATACAACTTTCTTACTTATCACTTCGCCACCAAGATCTTTAATTATGTCCACAGCCTTTGCCTCAAGTTCCGATCCTATTTCAACATCTGGCTTAAGAACTTCTTGCTTCTCCACTTTTATTGGGCTCTTTGGCTTTGTCTCAATGATTGTGTGTGGTCTTTCCTCAACTTTTGGAGCCTCTATTTTGGTTTGAATTGGTTTTTCCTCTTTCTTCTCTTTAGGGAATCTTAACTCAAGTTTCTCCTTCAAAATCTGCTGGAAAAACTCATCCTTAAGGTTGTATATCTTGTAGCATATTAACTTCTTATCCTTAACTTGGATTGTGTAAGGAAGTATAAAATCTGTTAGCTTCTTAAGAATAAATCTCTCAGAAGGTTCTAACTCATCTTCGAACAAAACTTTTTCTCTAGCAAATTTCTCAATTAGCTTCCTTTCATTGTCTTTTAGAATCTCGTAAAGCTTCTTCCTAACCTCCTCCTCTTGGCCTTCTACGTAATAAATCGGTGAATTCCCATACGCCCTGTTAGTCTTCATTATCATTTGCTTTGATAACATCTCTGAAAGGATTGCGTTTGCTATAAAAGAATCTTTTTTTAAGAAAGAAGCTACATCCATTGGAAGCGTTGGACCATTCTCCCGTATAAACTCCACAATATCTTCAAACACTGCTTCTTGGTCCATAAGTTTAAAATAATATGCTCCTTATTAAAGATTTATGCTCTCAAAAGAAGATAGGGAATACTTACTCCAACTAGCAAGGAAGTCTATTAAAGATTACTTTGAAGGTAAAGAAACCACTTCGGATCGGAAGTTTGGAAAGAAAGGTGTGTTTGTAACTTTAAATGAAGATGGAAGGTTAAGGGGTTGCATAGGCTTCGTGAGTCCTATATATGACCTTAGTGAAGGTGTCATAAAGGCTGCTAGGGCTGCTGCATTTGGAGATCCGAGATTCCCTCCTCTAAGCAAAGAAGAGTTAGACAAGATCAAGATAGAGATATCTGTTCTGAGCGAACCACGTCCAATCAAACCTGAAGATGTAATCATTGGCAAGCATGGTCTCATAATAGAATACAATGGTTATAGTGGACTGTTATTACCACAAGTTGCTGTAGAATGGAATATGAACAGAGAAGAATTCTTAGACGCCGTATGTGAAAAAGCAGGTTTACCACCTGGATTTTGGAAGAGCAAGGGGGTTAAACTTTATGCCTTTGAAGCTGAAGTTTTTGGAGAAGGTTGACAAGGACTTCTTTAACAGAGATACGGTAGAGGTGGCAAAGGACTTGCTAGGTAAAATTCTAGTTAAAGGAGAATGTGCTGGAATCATTGTTGAAACTGAAGCATATAAAGACGATCCAGCAAGCCACGCTCATAAAATAACTCCTAGGAGTAAAATAATGTTAGAGACATACGGCCATGTTTATGTTTACTTCATCTATGGTAATTACTATTGTCTAAACTTCACATGCGAAGATGGCAAGCCTGGAGCTGTTTTAATAAGGGCTGTAGAGCCCATATCTGGAATAGATATTATGAAGAAAAGAAGAGGAACAGATGACGTGAAAAACTTAACGAATGGTCCTGGAAAACTGTGCCAGGCTTTTAACATCACAAAGGAGGACAATGGTAAAGAGATAAACGAGACCATAAGTCTTTACTATGGTGTAAAGCCAAAGAAGATAGCTAAGTCAAAAAGAATAGGTATAAACAAAGGCTTAGAGTATGAGTGGAGATTTTATATTAAAGACAATCCATTCGTGTCAAAGTAATTACTTCATACGCATTATTTTTACCTCAAAGCTCAAGTTAACAGGATGCTCTAATCCTAGCTCTTCTGCTAATCTCTTCTCCAATTCGCTATCTGCCCTATATCCAATTATGTCTGTTAAATCTAAGTACTCTCCAACTTTGATTTCGTCTTCAAGTTTCTCCAGTTTATCAAGAATTTCTCTTGTTAGAGGTTCACACTTACCTGAATACTTCTCTATGCATTTATCTGTAATACACTTTGGACCAGCTACATCGAACAAAGTTGGTGAAACATTCTTGAGAAGAGTAAGCATTGCATACGCCATAGATCTTATCTCCCACTGAGCAGTATAACATGTTCTTAGAGGTATTATTGCCTCTCTAAATTCCCTACCATTTGCTATCATAGAAATATTCGTTTTTACTCCGTGAGGTATGACGAATCTCCTATCTTCCTTCTTGCCAGACATCTCATTGTAAATCCTCCTAGAAGCATCCATTAACTCAAAGTAAGATATCAAATCCTCAAACCCTTTCTCACTTTTCTCTGCAGCCCTAACCATATCGGGAGGTATAATAAACCATGGCTCATACTTTCCATCCACCAATTTAAAATCTGATGGCTCATTGTATCTCATGCTTTGTTGAAGAAATGTTGCCATCCTGTGCCTAACCAACTGATGCGTAGCAACCCTTGAGATGTCTTCTATCGAGAACACATAACTTGAGAACTCTTCGACAGAGAGGTGCCCATGTTCTTGTATATACTTAATAATTCCTGCTGCCCTCTCATCGCTTATATTTTGGTGTATCTCATGTGCTGGACTATTGGTGTTGCAAGAATCCGCACACGCAGCCATAACCCTCTCTGCATCTTCAAGATAGTCTATAAGCACAACTCTCATAGACTAATTGTATTTGTGCAGATTTAAAAGCTATTCGTAAGTCAAGATTACATTTTCAAAAACTATCATTGCAGACCACAATATTAAAACTATCAAAGTAAGTACATACTTCCAAATGAATATGTGGAACAAGTCAAACACTTTAACACCAAATTTGTATCCTAAGAGTATGGTTGCAACTATCCTTACCAAGTTCACAAAATAAACTGTTGGTAAAAAGATCAAGATGTACTTAAGTTTTGTCTTAAGTTTAAGGTTAGGAACTGCTACGATCAAGGATAGCATTAAGAATAAAGGTATTAATCCCGAGCAAGCATTGGAAACATAAATCTTCATTTCGTTAAGTTCAAGGGTTGGCACATAGTCCTGAGCAAGCGAAACATTAACCCCCAGACCTTTTAATACTTTATAGGACAGCTCTGCTGTGGCAACATTTAAAGTATTAACTTCTGTACCTGTGAACCCAAGCACGTACAAAGGTGTTAAAATCAAATTAAATACTATAAAGAACTCAAGAAGATACAATAACTTCTTCTGATTAGAAGTAAGTCTTTTAACGAAGGATTCATGCTTCTTTTTTATAGTCCCTACTATATTCACTTTTCATCACACTTATTATCCTCTTAGCTTTCTCTCTTCCTATGCCTTCAACCTTCATTAATTCTTTCTCTGTAAGTGAGAATATTCTTTCTAGAGTCTTAAACTTATCCAGGATTCTTCTGGCGAGGGTAAGCCCAACCCCAGGCAAGGCTGAAACAACATATTCCTTTATCTGTTCATCGTTCTTTGGCTTCTGTAAATCTCTTAAAATTATTTCCTTTCTGTCTTTCTTAAGTCTCTGAAGTATGGTATAAATAACAAAAGCTGTCTCTGATTCATTCCTAGTGTTTATGATTGGTATTTTATAATCAAGAATTAAGCTTATTATGGCCCCTCTTATGGCATTTGGATGAACGTTCGTTATAGAAAATAAGTCTTCTTTTCCCTCTACAATAAATATTGGAGTTCTGTACTTTAAGAGATTTTTAGCCTGCTTGAATAATCTTCTATCAAGGATGGAAGATATAAAATCCTTAACAGTCTTCCTTTCGATTATTATCTCTCCAGGCAGGATGTAATCCCCAATAGAAAGCTGCTTATACTTCACTTTAATACCCATCTCCTTAAGTAATTCAGGTATTAAGTTACGTTCTCTCTTATCGACGATGACCCCTTCCATTCTTTCACTTCCTTCTATGCCCAAAGTTCATCCAACCTTTTCTGCTTCTCTTTCTTCATATCATCAATTATCTTTCTCATCTTACGCTCCTTTCTACGTGCAACGTAATAGTATGTTTGATCAGAGGTGTCTTTGGTCACAAGTATGTAAACTTTACCGAAGTTTATTCTTCCCACTCTACCTCTCCTTTGAATGTTTCTTATAGCAGATGGCACGGCTTCAAATAGAATAGCCACATCCGCATTAACTATGTCTATTCCTTCTTCTGATATGGATGTTGCTATCAAAACATTATATTTCCCTTCCTTAAACTTCCTTACAATCTCTACCTGCTGGTCTTGTTTTAGCCCATCTGCACCAGCTTGCCCGACAAACCTTACAGGTCTAATCCCTTCTTCATCCTTTAAGTAGTTGTAAATTTGATTTGTTGTGCTTCTGAACTGGACAAATACCATAATCTTAGAATCTGGGTTCTCCTTAAGTTGCTTCTTAATTATGTTCAACAGTACGGGAAACTTTGGATGTTCGATAGAGTCTTTTATTTTGTCTGTTAGTCTTTTAATCTCAAGTATTTCTGGCTTGCTTCTTAGATGTCTTGCCGATTTTGACTCGTCTTTCCACAGCTTTTCAAGATACGAGCTTAATTCTTTAGGCCCATATAACTCTAAGATTGTTAAAGCGTGTTGAAGCTTTAACAGAACGGATATAAGAAATATTCCCCGGAACAAAATGTGATTTTTCTCAGTCTTAACTCTCTCTTGTAGAGACTTTTGTATGGACAGCAATGCACTTCTTGGAAGATTCTTAGACCTTATGTACCCTTCCTCCTTTAGAATTGTCTTAAACTTGTCAATCTCTTTGAGCAAGAAAGATCTTATTTGCTTTATTTCCGTAGGAAGATCCACTTCCACTCTTATAACTTTTTTATCTGGTAAGAATTCCTTCAGTTCTTCTTCTGTCATAGACTCTATGTTCTCTATGTGAAGATTGTCACATATTTCTCTTATTTTAGATTTTTCACTTGCAGGACTTGCAGTCAGAGCAAGTATGAATCCTTTCGCTTGCCTCATGAAGTGTGCTGCCACATCAACATATGCATAATTTCCAACAGCTCTGTGCGCTTCATCGACTATAAGAAGTCTTACTCCATTCAAACTTATTCTACCACTTTCAACATCATTTTTTATAGTCTGTGGTGTAGCAAATATTATTGGATGCTTCTTCCAAATGTCTGCTCTTTTTTTAGGACTTAACTCTCCTGTAAGTATGGCTGGTTCGTCGTATCCCTTAACAAGCTTCTTAAAGTTCTGCATATGTTGGACGCAAAGAGGTTTTGTCGGAGCTAGGAATAAAACTTTAGCGGATGGATCTCTATTGAACACATCAATAATTAACATATAGGCTATGATTGTCTTACCAGTTCCAGTTGGTAGTATGACTAGAGAGTTTACGCCCCTAACGTTCTCAAAAATCTGTTTTTGATAAGGTCTAGGTTCAACAAGTAACTCCATGCTGTTTTAAGAGAAGTTTGGCTTATTAAGTTTTTATGTGACAGTGTTCCAATATAAATGGACCCGCCGGGATTCGAACCCGGGACCTCCCGCACGCCGAGCGGGCACTCTACCAACTGAGCTACGGGCCCAACAAAGTCTAATTAAAATCAAAATTAATAAACATTTTGAAGAAACTTACCTTCTTGAGCTTACCGCCACTGCCTTTGGAATCGCCACAGTATGCACAGGTATCCTTGACCCCTGTTGTCCTAAAGATAAATGTACGAAGATTATGATTGGATCTCCAAACTTCGTCGATATTGTTGCCTTATCTATCTTCCTCAATTGGTACTTTGGTATCTTGAATATCTTTGATGCGTTGAAGATTTCTATCCCAACTACGTTTCCATCGAATCCTATGTCTATAACATAGTCGTCCCCAAGCTCAAGAGAGTACCTAACTGCTTTTCCCTTCTTATGGATGTATAACGAATCCCCTGAGAAATCATAATCAAACTCACATCTCATTTTTTCCGCCCAAATTAAGCTGCAGTGCAGGGGGTGGGATTCGAACCCACGAAGGCACTAAGCCAGCAGGTCTTGAGCCT
>CAZQAZ010000007.1:16068-22867 GCA_964591855.1 Candidatus Woesearchaeota archaeon
TGCAGGGGGTGGGATTCGAACCCACGAAGGCACTAAGCCAGCAGGTCTTGAGCCTGCCGCGGTTGGCCACTTCGCTACCCCTGCTCAAAAATTATTTCTTGCTCTTCTTTTTCTTGTCCTCAACATACATATGTAACTGCTTAATCTTTTCATTTAACTGCTTCAACTTCTTCTTTATTTCGTCTTCCTTTTCTTTCTTAACTTTGTTCAAATACTCTATTTCACTTCTTAATTTCTGTATTTGCTCTATCTTCTTCTTTAGCTCTAAAGTGGCCAGCTTAATGCTTTTCACATTTGAAAGCATTGCATACTTCTCTACCATTTTATCACCCATGGGCCGGGTGGGAATCGAACCCACGACCTCATCGGAGTCAACGATGCGTCATACCACTAGACCACCGGCCCATATCTATATTATAGCAACGGATTATAAAGTTTCCCAATCAAGCGCTGGGGGTGGGATTCGAACCCACGCAGGGCAAAGCCCAAGTAGCTTAGCAGGCTACCGCCGTAACCACTTGGCTACCCCAGCTTTATGAAACTAAATTGAATTACCTCTTTAAAAGCTTATCCTTGTTAAGAACTAGTAACACTCCTGCCAATAACAATATCACACTCAAGAAGTTTGTACTTGATAACACTCTAACCAATCTACCAAACACTGCCCAAACAGTGACATCCCATACGAAAGTATCATCAACACATGGATCTCTCTTATCAAAAACTCTTATCTTTAACTGCTCTCCAGATCCTGGATACTTTGGTATTAAGTAAAACACTAATGGAACTTTCTCACCAGGCTCAACCTCAACATAGTACTTACTTATGTCTTCTGGCATAACAGTACCATTTGGTGTGTGTATCTCAAGCAAAGTGTAAGTTGGCACTTGTACTTCAAAGCTAGCATTAAGTTTTGTTAATCCTTTGTTCTCAAGTAATAACCCAAGCCTGTACCCCTTGTTAAGTGTTAACTCAAGTAAGGTTTTGTTCTTTGGGTCGATCAACTGTAAAGGTGATTTAACTACAACTCTCTTCTTAGGTAAAGTTAATTTCCTTATGTGATCCCCTTCTTCATCTGTATAATACACATACTCAAATTCTGGAGTGTAAGTAAACTCCTTCGTGTCAGAACATGCAATGATGTCTGTAACACAATAGTATTGTAAGATATAAGCTTGCTTTATTGGGGGCGGGTTATCTGGATAACAATTGTAAGGTATGGCAAATCCCCTTAAGTTCACATCAACAAGTCTCGTAGGTTCATTCCCAGCATTTAGTAAATAAAAATAAGTTGTGTATCTGTTATTAAAATAAGCCACATCTTGAAGTTGGTAGTCTCTTGCTACTAATTGAGAATGCCTTATCTCTAACAAAGAGTAAGATGTTGTTATAACTAGGACAATCAAAGCCAATAAAATTGTCTTCCTAATCATTAAAGCATAAAGAAACTCTGTAATTAAAAAATTATCTATTTAAGAGAGTGTGCAGGGCAGCTGTGCCTCGATGACATCCCCCTACACAAGAGGTAAACTCCGTTGCTCTGCCCTGCTACCCCAAAAGCACTCCCATACAAGTTTATGGCTGCTCCCTTCCGGGCCTGACCAGGTTAGCTTGTATGGAAGCCAATTGGGACAAGGCTTCATTGCTCAGGAGCTTACATTGTGCAAAGGGACGCACCTCAGCACAGCATTCGGCCCCGCATATTGACGATTTCGGGTACAGGGTACGCCAACCACCCCGCCTAGCCCTGCACATAAATAAAAAGAAAAGGAAGTTTTAAATACCTTTAGTTTGAGATGTCCTCTTCAGTTATGATGTTAACCTTTCTAGACCTGTAATCTGAGTCCTTGGCTATAAGGTATTTAACATTTGAAGCTTCAGCTGCGCTAAGAACTTGCTTCGTAACGTTGCCGTCTAGTACGACTGCTGCTGCCCCTTTGAAGTTTTTAAGTGTTTTAGGTAGTTCACTTATTGGGACTTTTCCCAATAATGAAAAGTCTTCTCCAAGTATTGCTGCAGCCCTGCTCCCCATTATCTCCTCCTTGATGTTTTTAACTATTTCAAGTTTATCTTCCTCTATGGAAGGCTTTTTCCTGTATCTCCTCTGTTCCTGTCTTTGAGACCTTCTTTGCTGATGTTCCTGGTGTTCATGCTCGTATCTCTCATGCCTGTGGTGCCCGTTATCATGCCCATTTGTTTTAAGTTGCTCAAATGGTACTTTTGCCCTAAGCGCTTGGTGAATCTCTTTCTTCGTTAATTCTTCTACCTCTCTTCCTGGTGGGGCTCTTGCTACAAAGTCTATATCGGCTCCAACCTCAACTGCTCCCTTAAGGATCAAGTCTCCTCCTCTATCTCCATCTAAGAAAAGTATTGTATGTTTCTGCTTCGTTAATGGTATTAGTGATCTTGGTATAGAAGTTCCATTAAGTGCTATGACGTTCTTAAACCCATTCTTTAAAAGGTTTATAACATCTGCCCTTCCTTCTACTATTATGATCTCGTCTGCATCCTTTATACCTGGACCCGCTGCTAGTCTATCTGGTCCCCATTCCTCTACCTCAAGAGCTCTAACGCTCTTCTTCACTTCCTCACTTATCTCTGCTGAGTCTGGAATTCTCTTGTTTATCATGTCTTTTAGTATTTCTTTTGCTCTCTCTAAGAGATATTTTCTCTTAGCAACCCTTACATCTTCCACTTGTTTAACCTTGATTTGTGCATTACAAGGACCTATTCTATCTATAGTTTCTAAAGCTGCCGCAATAATTGCTGTTTCCGCTCTGTCCATTGAAGATGGTACTATTATCTCACCATATGTTTTCCCAGCTCTTGTTTCAAGTATTGCGTCTATTCTTCCTATTCTACCAGAGTTCTGAAGCTCTCTTAACTCAAGATCCGTACCTAGTAATCCTTCTGTTTGTCCAAAAATTGCACCTATAACGTCTGGCTTTTCAACCACACCATCTATCTTAATATCAGCATGTATTATGTATTTAGCTGATATTGGAGCTATTTTACCCATATTAATTCACCTCTTTAAAGGATGAGAACCACTAATGACTCACTAATACCAAAAAGTGAGCATGATGTAGTGATCATTAGTGATTCTCATGATCTGTGATCATTAATGTGGCCTGATATACTAACCCCTCGTTTCATGGCAGGCTTTCGCCATACCTCCACGAGGTACCTTCGTATCAGGCCATGTGCTGTGTTTCTTGCACCTTTCTCATGTATTCAAAAGGCCGCAGTGAAACACAGCTGCCTTGCCAATATATAAAGAGAAAAGGACTATTTAAAAACATTTCTACTTTAGCCTGTACATGTTCAAGAAACTCTTAACATCATCTACTACAGAAGTCACTTCCTCAGCTAATTTCTTCTTGAACCTATCCAAGGTTGGCTTATAGAAGGTAGAATCGTATATCTCTTTAAGGATCTTATAGAATGGGCCTTTCTCCCACTTATTCTTATAATCTGTATACAGTTTTGACTTGAACTCTATGCTTACTTCACCTTCCTCTCCCTTCTTCTTAGCCTCGAATTTTATATCTATACTTGCTTTTGTGTAATCATCGTAATTCTTACTACAAGACCATGTGAACTTAAGCTTAGACTTGTCTTCTGATACATCTTTCTCTGTTATCGAATACCCGAAACCTTCTATAGAATCCCTTAACACAGTCACTAAATCCTTTCTACTAAATGCTCCAGAATAACTAACCTTAGTTGCCAAACCTAATATCTCTTCCATGATATTCTACTCCACCCAAAAAATAAAAGTGTTTCTATTCGCCAAAGAACTTCTTAAAGTAGCCTCTACTGGAGATCTTCAATTTCTCAACTAAAATTTCTATTAATAGAGGTTCTAACCTTAAGACATCTTTCACAGTAAGCATACCTACAACTCTTTTTCTATCAACAACAGGTAATCTTCTAATCCCCTTCTTAGCCATTATCTTAGCTGCTTTCTCCAAGTCTTCATTTGGGCTTACAGTAACCACTCTCTTAGTCATTATATCTCTAACCTTAACTTTTTTCGGATCCTTATGTTTAGCTACCAGCTTTTGGAGTATATCCCGCTCCGTTAGAATGCCTTTTATCTCATCATCTTCACACACTATTAAAGAACCTATATTCTCTTTAACCATTCTTTTAACTGCTTCCTCAACTGTTGCGTTTGGGGATATGCGCTTTGGATTTGTGCTCATTGCGTCGTAAACCCTTATCCCTAATACCATTTTTATCACCTTATCCTTAAAGCGTCCAAGTTCCTTGGAGCATTAGTTTCTATCTTTAACATTTTATGAAAAGTTGATGCCATATTTAAACATTTTGAAGACTCTCCATGGTTTACTATTATTCTCCTTGGTTTCTGAGATAAATCCTTAACGAAGTTTATCAATTGATCTTTATCAGAATGTCCTGAAAATCCTTCTAAGGTGTGCACCTCAAGCTTAATCTTAAGAGGTATTAACTTGCCATTGACATCGACATTAATTTCTTTCTCTCCTTTTTGTATCTTCCTACCAAGGGAACCTTCTCCTTGGTACGAGACAAATATCAAAGAGTTTTTCTTATTGTCTGCGAGCTTGTAGAGGTAATAAACAGATGGTCCTCCCGTAAGCATACCAGATGTAGCAAGAATTACTGCTGGGCCCTCCTCTTCCGTCAGCTTGTCCCTGTCCTTCTTCGAGGCTATTCTCCTAAATACATCTGAAGTGAATGGATTCTCGTTCTCTTTGAAGATCTTTTCCCTCACCTTTGAATTAAAAAACTCGGGGTACGCAGTATGTATGGCTGTGATGTCCCACACCATACCATCCACAATAACAGGAACTTTTGGTATCTTTCCCTTCTTATAAGCTTCTTCCACTATAAGCATTATCTCTTGTGCTCTTCCAACTCCAAGCACAGGAACAAGAACCTTTCCTCCTCTCTCTATTGTCTTCTTAATTATGTCAACGAACTTCTTCTCTGTCTCTTCTAATGGTGGTTGTGTGTCTTCCGGCCCACCATATGTACTTTCTATTACTAAGGTCTCAAGCCTCTGGAATTCAGTATGTGCCTTGTCAAGAAGCTTTGTCTGTGCGTATTTTAAATCTCCAGTATAAAGGATGTTGTGGAATCCATCTCCTATGTTTAAGTGAACCATTGAACTTCCTAAAACATGTCCTGCATTCACAAGAGTTATCCTTATATCCTTTGTTATGTCCGTTACCTCGTTGTAGTTTAGTGAAACTGAGTGCTTTATCATGTTATGTATGTCCTTTGAGGAGTAAATGGGATTCTTAGCGTCTTTCTGCATGACATTGATGTAGTCCAACTGCAGCATGGTCATTATATCTCTTGTAGGTTCTGTGGAGTATACAGGTCCTCTGTATCCAAACTTATACAAATATGGAACGAATCCAGAGTGGTCTAAGTGTGCATGTGTGACTATAACCGCATCTAAGTCCTTTATATTAAATTCCGGTGCCTCCAATCTTGGGAAGGCATAATCTTCAGATGCTATGTTAACACCACAGTCTAACAATACTCTTGATATTGGAGTCTGTACGTATATTGCAGACCTTCCTACCTCCCTAAATCCACCAAAACAAGAAATCCTAACCCAGTACTTTCTGTCCCTCTCAAACTTTTCATAAATTCTTTCTCCTATCTTATGTAGGAAGTTCCTCCTATACTCAGAATTGTGGAAAAGAGTCCTTCTTATTGTATCAACTATATCGCTCTTTATTGCTGGTGCTCTTCTTATAACAGGTGTCCAAAGTGTTTTGCTCTTTATTTCTTGTATTATAGAACCTTTCTTTCCTATAACTAATCCTGGTTTCAAGGCTTCTATGTATGCCACTGCTCTCTTTTCATCAAACCATATGTCCCTAACTTCTGCTTCTTTTGGTATTATTTTTCTTATTATCTCATCTGCTTTGTCAGAAGGCTTTATCATCGAAGGATCCATACGTAGCTCTATTCTCTTCTTGATCTTAGAGACTATCTCCTTTATTTTGTCCGTACCTGTTAACAAGAAATTTTGGTTTTTTGTATATAAGACTATGTTAGCTCCCTCGAAGTTTATGTCTGAGATCATTGCATCTGGAGGGAGTTCTTTTTTAATTTGGTTGATAATCTCTGTCATCAGGAAGAAAGTAACTTCTTAATCTTAGATTCGGATATCTCTTCTACGCCGCTCTTGGTGAGTACAAACATACTTATTCCTTCTCCTGAGAAAACATCTCTCTGCATACCAGCATTAACTGCTTTTGCGGCTAACTTTATACCATCTTCTACCTTCATTCCTTTCTTGTAATTTGCATCGAGTACACCATATGAGAATACAGAACCAGATCCAGTTGCTATGTAATCATTCTCAGAAACAGAACCATCTGGTAAGAGCTCATAAAGGTGGAATCCTGTCTCATCGTATCCTCCAAGTAAGAAATGCACATAGAAAGGTATTGTGAACCTGTTTCCGTATAGAATATTGGATAAGAGTGTTGCTGCTGCTTTTACACTCATTCTTTGCTTTCTTCTTATCTCATATAAGGTAACTTGTGTCGATAAGAATTTTATAAGCATTTGAGCGTCTCCAACCATACCAGAGATTGTCATAACAAGTCTGTCATTGATAGGTATTACTTTCTTTGCATGCTTGTCTGCTATTAAATTACCCATAGTCGCTCTTTTATCAGCTGCGAACACTATCCCATCCTTAACAACAACACCTACTGTTGTTGTTCCCGTCTTCATCCCGTTAACATCTTCCAACTTCCCATCTCCTCTCAGAACCATTTATTCCTTA
>CAZQAZ010000008.1:0-19136 GCA_964591855.1 Candidatus Woesearchaeota archaeon
AAGAAGAAAAAGGATTCATAATTCTTCTTCTACTGCTTCTCCTCCTGCAACACTTCCTCTAGAGGTACTCTCTCTAGAGGTATTGATTTCTCTTTAACCTTAGAGAGCACCTCGTCCATGACCTCTGACAGTGTTTTATAAAGCTCATCGAATTCTTCTGGGGTTTTGACCAATCCAATTCTCCTCTCAGGATAGAACAAATCATTTTTCCTTAAGTATAGTCCCTCCTCCTTAAGGATTTCGTCTAGCGTTCTAGGAGCTATATGAAACACATTTTTTATCTGATCCTCCAAGTTCGCGCCTGCTTTAATCAATACATTGTATATACTATATAAGCTACTGGTGCTCTTTGTCTGGCATTTCTATTAGAACCTCATTGAGGATCATGGCGTTCTTCTCAAGAATTGACTTGTACGGCCATGGATCTCTTCCCACAGAAGATAAGATTATCTCCTTTTCTCTCTCGATCTCAGATTCGTCAAGATCCACAAACCTTCCTAGCTCCCTATAAAACAAATCAAGTATTCCTCTCTTATGATCCAACTCTCTTGGAACATCCAATCTAAATACTTCTCTAACAGCCTGTTGATAGAATCTCATACCAAATCCAACTTCCTCACCGAGTAGCCCCCAATAACAAACCCTTCTCACATTAAATGATGTACCCACTTCATTCCAATACCCTCTCTTTTCTTTGTTTTCATAGTATCTCTGCCTGAGATATTCCATTACATTCATCTCATCATAAAAAACAATTCCAACATTTCTAAGATGTTGTGCAAAACCAAGACTTAAAGAGAGAACATTCTTCCTCATTAACTCGTAGTCCGTATAGAAAGTGAAGTCAACCTTGCCTTTTAATCCTCTATCCTCCACATAGTTTGCCACACTCTCATAGATGTGGCGTGGGGTTTGGAAGGAATCTGATTCGAAAACAAGCATCAGGTCTACATCTCTCCCAAGACTCCAATCGTAGGCGCTACCTCCAAAATGAATCACTGCCCTTATGTCGTCTATCTCCGATATCTCATTAACAAGCTTAAGAAAGTCCTCATATGGCAAATCAACCATATCTCTTGTCTAACACTCAAACTTAAAAAGCTTTTGAAGGGTTTATAAGCAACCTTTGACATAGAAATAATGATGGGTGTGTATTCAAATGAGATGAGAACGAATAAAGAGAGGGCTTTAAAGGCTGCCTCAGAAGAATTGGAGCTCATTGAAAGGTCATATAACCTTAACATTGGAAAGGATAAGAACTTAATCCTAAAGGACTATGAGAAGCTTTATGAACTTGGATTCACAAATGGTAGAAAGAGAAGCGAAGTTCTTAAGAGCCTTATCATAATACACTTAAGGAACAAGGACCTTCCAATAGACTTTAAGGACCTCAAGCTTAATGAAAAAAGAGGTAGGAAGTACATAAGAAAGATCCTTAAGCTACTTGGGACAAAACTGAAGAGTAAAGAAATAGAACCATACTTGATCAAGTATGGTAACATTCTCCAGCTAAAGCCAAATACAATAAGTGTAGCCATTCTGTTAAGCAAACTTAAGTTTAAGTCTGATTTCAATACTAGAATTGCCTGTTTACTTCTTTTAGCATCTAAATTCACTAAAGATAAGATACAACCAAGTGACTTTGAAGACGATAAAGAGCTTAAGGAAGTATGCAAGCAATTGGAAAAGAAAATAAACAAGAGACTTCTTGCCAAGATCAATAAGCTTCTATAGTTTTATGAGAGAAAAGGAATTGGATCCAATAATCCACCTTTTATCTAGTACTAATACTCTCTTTATTAAAGGTGGAAAGGGTTATGGAAAGACCTACTTGCTAAGGTCTTTGGAGAAAGTCCTTCCAAGAGCTGTGTACTTTGAAATGGGGTCCCTAATGGATCTCATAAGAAAACTTAATCGCAGATTTAAAGTGAAAGAGAGAAGCATACTTGGATCCATACGTGAGCTTAATAAGAAAAAGTTTGTCCTCCTGCTAGATAATTATGAGATGTACGATTACAGATTTAGGAAGTTCGTAAGCAAACTCAATTGTCAGAAGGTTATAGCTACAAGTGGGAAAACATATGGTCCCACTTATCATTTAAAGCCTCTTAGCTTCAAGGAGATAAGATCTCTTTTGAGGGATTTAGAAGAAGACGTAGCAAGGGGTGTGTACAATGTTGCTGGGCCTAACCTTAAGCAAGTGATGGAGTTAAGGGGAAAGCTCGTTGGAAAGGACAAGGAAGAGGCTGTTGAGCTTCTTACCAGATACAAGCCAAATGTTGAAAGAGTGAATATTCTTAAATTAAGCCATGCACTAAACTTGGCTTACTTCTTAGTCATCTTAAAGTATGTGCTTTACTTAACAAATAAGTTCAGAGAAGGTTTTATCATAGCCATTTCAGGTTATTCTCTCCTTTTGTTGTCTAGAATGTTTAGGAAGTAATCAGGTTACTTTCGTGCCAAGATGGGTCTGAACAGCCACAGTATATATCTCCCTAACATACAAGTAAAGTAAGAAGTATATGACAAAGGCAACTATTAAGAAAGCTGCTATTATAATTATGGCTTTCTTTGAGATTTTAAACTTGTGTTCCTTTTTTACCTCCACTTCTTCTGGTGGAGGTAAGTTTACAACTTCTACTGCACCCCTCACCCTTGCCTTGCTCTCAGAACTCTCAACAATCTGTTGAGCCACTTGCGGTGACTGTGGAGTTTGGGGCTGCTGTGGTTTCGTAGGAACTATCGTTTCATCTGGATTAAGCATAAATAAAAAAAGAAGGCAGTGTTTAAAAGTTTTTAGCTTACACCCTTACTTACATCATTGGTGGTTGCTGAGGTCCTTTTCCCTCTTCTTTATTAAGTTTCTTTGCTGCTATTAGGTCATCTATTCTTAGTATCATGGTTGCTGCTTCAGCTGCACTCTTTATAGCCTGCACCTTAACAGATAAAGGTTCTAGTACACCTATTTCATACATATCTCCTGTGCTTCCCTTGTCTATGTCCACACCTGACCATACATTTCCAGACTCGTGCTCTGCCTTCAAGCTAACAATTATGTCTATAGGGTCCAATCCAGCGTTCTCTGCTAAGGTTCTTGGTATGGATTCCAAAGCCTCTGCAAAGCTTTCGACTGCTAACTGCTCTCTTCCTCCAATTTGGGAAGCATACTTCCTTAGTTCTTTTGCAACCTCCATCTCAGGAGATCCCCCTCCTGCCACAACCTTTCCTGTCTTAAATACAACTTTCAAGTCTCCTAATGCATCTTCTATCGATCTTTCTACTTCATCTATTATGTGCTCTGCTCCACCTCTTATGAATATGGTCACAGCTTTAGGATTTTTACACTCCCTTACAAATATCATTCCTTCCCCTGCAACCTTCTCTTCACTAACTTCCTCTGCATAACCTAAGGACTCCTCTGTTAAGTCATCTATATTAGTTACAATCTTAGCTCCTGTAGCCCTTGCAAGTACTTTCATATCCGACTCTGAAACTCTTCTAACAGCAAGTATTCCTGCCTTTGCTAAGTAATACTGTGCTACATCATCTATTCCCTTCTGTACGAATAACACATTGGCTCCTACTTCCTTAACTTTCTCTGCTAGGTTCTTGAGCATTTCTTCTTCCTTCTTAAGAAATGCTTCCATTTGATCTGGTGATTCAATCCTTATCTGTGCATCTATTTCTGTCTTCTCGATTTCAAATGGCGCATTAACAAGAGCTATCTTAGCTCCTGTTATTTTCTTAGGCATGTTTGGATTAACTCTTTCTTTGTCTATGATCACACCTTTAACAAGCTCTGTTTCTTCTATTGAACCTCCAACTTTCTTAACAAGCTTTATGTTATCCAAGTCAAGAACTCTTCCATCCTCTTTCTCAATGACTTGCAATACTGCGTCAACAACTATTTTGAATAACTTCGGATGCGTAGAAGTGCTTTTACCCATCATTGCTGTCTTAACAACCTTCTCAAGTATCTCCCTGTTTTCTGTGTCAACGTCTATTGCTATTGATTTAAGTATCTCTTCTGCTTTGTTTGCTGCGTCTTGGTAACCTTTTGCTATGACTGTTGGATGGACTTCCTGATCTAAAAGTTGTTCTGCTTTCTTTAGTAACTCTCCCGTCAAGACTACTGCTGTTGTTGTCCCGTCGCCAACCTCTTCCTCTTGAGTTTTTGCTACCTCAACTAACATCTTTGCTGCTGGATGTTCTATTTCCATCTCCTTTAATATTGTAACCCCATCATTTGTTATAACAATGTCTCCCATTGCATCAACTAACATCTTATCCATACCTTTAGGACCCAATGTGGTCCTGACCGTGTCTGCCACAAGCTTGGCAGCCATAATATTTGTTCTCTGTGCATCTCTTCCTATTAATCTTGAGTAGTTTTCAGGAAGAATAACAACTGGTTGTCCTTCTGCCATTTAGAATCACCTCTTTTTGATTAATCATCACAACGATTAGGACCATATTGGAGTTTAAAAAGTTTTGCTTAGTGAGATACAAATAAGATATGTTTGAATTACATTTATATAGTTTACCAAAAAGTATAACTAACTCCAAGTGAAAACACACAACAAAAACATTTATAAGAGATTCCCAAACAACTTTAAGTATGCGTTGTACCAAGTGTGGTTTTCCAGTTAACATAAACTGGAAATACTGCCCAAATTGTGGGAAGAAAATCTTTAGGAGCGACTTTCTCTCGGAGTTCGATAGGATGTGTCAGGAAGTATTAGAGGAAATACAAGGATCACAGTTAATGAACTCCAAGATCAAAAAGATAAAAGAACCTAAGTCTTCAATCATAATTAATGGATTTGACACTATTTATGAATTCTATCTCCCAAATATAAATCAAGATAAGATAAACATAAGAAAAGTTGGGGAAAGTCTAGAGTTGAGAGCCGTGAAGAATGATACTTTATTCTTCAAGATAGTTAAAGCTCCTTCCAACGCTTACATCTCTGAGAAAGAATACAACAATGGTGTTTTTAGGGTCATAGTGAAAGGAAAATGATATACGAACCCCGAGAGGACTCCTTCTTGCTTAGAAAGTGGGTTAAGAAGCTTGCATTCGGGAAAGTTTTAGATATGGGTACGGGGTCTGGCATTCAAGCAGACGCTGCTAAGGAGAAAGGCTTAGACGTGGTGACAGTTGATATAAATCCAGAAGTGAGAGCTGATATACATTCTGACTTATTTGAGAATGTAAGTGGGAAGTTTGATACGATAATATTCAATCCTCCGTATCTTCCGGAGGATGAGTACGATAAAGATGTAGCAAATGTTGGTGGGAAGGAAGGTTATGAAACCATCTTGAGGTTTCTAGATCAAGCCTATGAACACTTAACAGATGAAGGAATAATACTTATTGTGTTCTCAACTTTAAGCAAGCCTGAAGTTATACTGTCACATGCAAAGAAGAAGTACAAAGTAGAAATACTTGAAAAGCTAAAGATTCCATTTGAAGAACTGTATTGTGTAATGCTAAAGAAACTATAACTCTACTTGGTTCTTGAACTTACCCCTATAAGAAGCTTCGCTTTCCAATCTTTGAAATACAACCTGACATATTCTCATTCCTGCTTTAATTCTTAGAATATTTGGAGACACGTTGTAAATCTCCAAAACTTGACGATTGTTTGTTCCAGGCTGTATTAAAGAAGCAGTAGAATGAACCACAAGACCAAACCTTGCATACCTTGTCCTACCTGTTAGGAAGCCTATTAGACTGTTAGGCATCTTAATCCTTTCTTTAGTTATTCCAACTACGAAATCCCAAGGCTCAAGGAGAATTTCCTTTCTCTTAACAAATGAAGTGTAGTCTTTGATGTCTAAATCCTCTGAGAGAGTTATTCTCTCCCCACCATCAAAGATTCTAAACTCATTACTTAAAGTCAAATCAACAGACGTAGCCCCAACATTCCTCTTCTTAAACGGCTTAATCTCAAGCTCTTTCTTCCTAATCAAATCAAGGATCTCCTTCCTTGTTAACACTGCCATACCTTAAAAATAGGAACTAGTCCTTAATAAATCTTTCAAGAAAGAAGAAAAAGGGTTTGTAATACTCTTCTACTGCTTCTCCTTCTGCAACACTTCCTCTAGAGGAACTGCTTCCTCATCTACTCTACATATCAAGTAATCCATAGCCAGGGATAGTGTTTCGTAGAGTTCCTCGAACTCCTTTTCCTCGAACTCCTCTTGAGTTTTAGGTTCTATTTTCTTAAAGCTGTCGAGGTCCACTTCTCTAAGGATTTCTTTTAGTTTACTTCTATCTATGTAGAATGCATTCTTGGTTAGACCTTTCACAATCTTTGGATTCGTTACATAAGCGAAGAAATCTCCACTGTCAATATGCACTTTTCTTACTTTCTCAATTATTGCGTAACCACTTTTTACATTCTCTACTACCTTCTTTACTTTTGGTAAGTATGCCTTAATATTCTTCGCACCCCTCAATGGAGAACGACCGAACTCTCCACCAATTACTATTGGATCCTCTGCATTTTCTCCTGCAAACGCATCAAACTCTCCATACTCAAAGATAGGGTTCCTTGCGCGATAACCTGCTTTTGGACCGAACTTTCCTCCTTTGAAAATAGGATTCTCTGACTCCTCTCCTGCCCTATGGCCAAACTCTCCTCCTTTGAAGATGGGATATATTGCAAATTTTCCTGCCAAAGGACCGAACTTTCCTCCTTTGAAAATAGGATAATTTGAGTTCCATCCTGCCCACCCACCGAACTTTCCTCCTTCGAAGATAGGATAATTTGCATTTTCTCCTGCATCACAACCGAACTCTCCTCCCATAAAAATGGGCCTTACCGCTTTATAACCTGCATGATCACCGAACTTTCCTTCCCGGAAGAAAGGTTTCTCTTCTTCCGCTCCTATATAATCATTTGAACTGAAATAATTTCTTGGGCCTACTACGACGATCCGCCTCACCATTCTTCATCACCTCTTACCTTTGCCTAGCACCTCTTCTAGAGGTACTGCTTCTTCGTCTGCTATGCATATTAAGTAATCCATTGCCATCGATAGTGTCTCGTAGAGCTCATCAAATTCTTTTGGAGTTTTTGGCGGTTCCACATCACTAAAGCTACCAATGATGCCGTGCAATATGTCGTACGATATCAATCTAAGGGCGTACATCGTATTTTCGTCTACATAAAATACATTCTTCATGTCCTCGCCTTTCTCCGCGAGTACGGCGTGTGGTCTGGCAACATATACTGCAACATTTTTGTTTCCATCGGCTATGTACTTGTAATCGCCTTTACCAAGTATTACAAATCCACTCTCTATACCCTCAACTATTCCCTCTTCTACGGATGGCATGAAAGCCTTTACATTCTTTGCTCCGTAAAGAGGTCTATCGCCACGGATTATCCCATAAAACACTAACACATCCTCTGCATACCGTGCCACTTCTCCGTCAAAGCCTGCATGGATAATAAGAACACGCTCTGCCGACTCTCCTATATTCTCCCGGTGCCATCCTTCAAGAGCAAACACTCTCTGTGCTCTACTCCCTACATCATTGTATTTAAGACTAGTGACCCCCTGTACATACTCCTTGTCCTCAAGCTCTTCCCTATCGAATGTTTCCATTGCTCCTTGCGTGGGGTTCCTTTTAATTGAACCCAAGAGCTTTGTCACGATCTTGCTCATACACTCACCTCCACTACTTAGTACCACTCTTTGGTGGTAAGTAATACTACTTATAAGTAGCAACCATAAAAGAGTTACGCATATGTTTAATATATATTATATATGTAAAATCATGTGAGGTCTGAAAGGTCTTAAATTATTATAACAAGATTTACAACAAACAGACTTATTAGATTTATTTACCAGCCACAATCTCTATGACGTCTCTGTTCTTAAGTTTGTAGTCCTTACCAACATGTTTCTTAGTTCTCACATCTATAGCTGAAATAAAGTTCTTACCTAGGTCTGTATGTATCTTATAGGCAAAGTCTAAAGCCGTTGAGCCAGGTGGTAAAAGAAAGGCGTCTGGGAGAATTCTTCCCTTTGAATCCTGTAACTTTCTAGCTCCGCCTGGAAAGACAACTATGTAACCCAAAACATCAAGCACAACTTTGTTTAATACTTCTTGTACTCCAGTTGATCCCCACTCTTGCAGAACCTTTCTAATGATCTCCAAACCTTTCTTTTGTTTCTCGTTTAATTTTCCTATGATCTTAAAGCCCGAATCTCCAGGTATGTACTCTATTAGTCCTTTGTCTGCAGCTTCCCTCAACGCTAGCTCAGCCTCCGCTGAGGTAGGAACTATCTCATACTCTGGAAACTCTCTCTTAAGTCTTTCAATGTTCTCCTTAGCTTGTGGAATATCCATCTTATTAGCCGCTATAACCATTGGTTTGGCTATCTTCCTTAACTTAGATGCAAACTTAAAGAAATCCTCGTCTTTCCAGTTATCCACGTCTTCAAAGTTAAGACCAACCTCCTTGAGAGCTTTCTCTATCTGATTAAGTTTAACACCAAGTCCAGACAAGACTTCTGCTAGCTTTTTAATGTCTTTCTTTTGATTTCTAAACTTGGTAGTGTTATTTCTTATGACCTTAGTAAACCAATGGTCTATCTCTTCCTCTAGGAATCTTATATCCTTAGCAGGATCATGAGTTCCAGGAGGTACAGGATTTCCTTCCATATCAGTTGAACCAGATGCGTCCACCACGTGTATAAATGCATCAGCTTGCCTTAAATCATCAAGAAACTTATTGCCTAAACCTCTGCCTTCATGTGCTCCAGGAACAAGTCCAGCAACGTCCATAATCTCAAATGGGACAAACCTATTTCCCTTGTAACAAGGAGCATTATTTGGAGTACACTTAACTCCAAACTCAACTTCTGGACATTGCACTCTCACGTATCCTATCCCTTTATTTGGCTCTATAGTAACAAAAGGATAATTTCCTATGTTAACAGGAGAAAGAGTTATAGCTTTAAACATAGTAGATTTCCCACAGTTAGGCTTTCCAACTATTCCTATTAACATAATCCAAGAATCAATCCCATCCTTTTTAAGATTTTGTATACCCGACCTTAAACCTTGCCAGAAGGTTAGCAAACAAGACTGGGATTACAAATGTGAAGATTATACTTGAAGAGACAATTATAGAGTAAAGCCCTGTGTCTATAAACCCAGAGTCTAAAAGTATCTTAACAATTATTATGCTTGTACTGAATCTTGCAGATAGACCAACTCCAAGTAAAAGAGCCTGTTTAAAACCAAGCTCTTTAACTCCTGCTACTAAGCTTGCTATTAACTTACCTGCACTTGACACCAAGACCACAAGCAAAACCATAATTGGATACTTTATTAAGTAATGTAAGTTCAAGCTTGAACCCACCCATAAGAAGAATATAGGAGCGAATAACCCATAACATACTGTCTTTACCTCATGCTCTATCTCTTTAACTCTCTTATCAGGGACAAATGTTTTTATGGCTATACCTGCAAGAATAGCAGCTAAAGGTTCAACGTCTGCATACGCACCAATCCCTATAAACAAAAACAAAACAAACAATACAAAAACAAACATCGTATTCACATCTAAGAACATAAATTTTTCCTTCTTCTTTTTAAGTTTTGTAAAGGTAAATGTTAATCCAAACAGCACACCTAAAGAAATAATTATCATAGCTGTGTTAACATGGTCCACCAAGCTTAACTTTGATCCA
Source organism: Candidatus Woesearchaeota archaeon (assembly GCA_964591855.1). Lineage (GTDB taxonomy): Archaea > Nanobdellota > Nanobdellia > CAZCWL01 > CAZQAZ01 > CAZQAZ01. The sequence goes on from CAZQAZ010000008.1 coordinate 9,718, forward strand.
ACTAAGAAAACAACCACAACTAAGAGTGCCACTTCTATTAAATCATCTAAGGTTCCAATCCCTATTATGCTGTGTCCCAACTTCGAGTTTATGATCTTAAACTCGTCAAGTATAGGAACAAGTATCGCCTCTCCAACCGTAGCAAAAGATATAGCAACTATTATGGACATAAGCCAAGAATATCCAAAGACAAAGTGTATTAATAAGGAACCGAAGAAAGCCTCTATTGGAATGATAAAGAAGGTTGACTTAAGTATAAAGGAACTGGTCTTTTTAAGCTTGTTAAGGTCCAGCTCAAATCCTATAACAAACAAAAGAAGGTACATTCCCAATCTTGCCAAGAATGTGAATGCTTGTGATGAGATTATGTCTTGAAATGGATTCTTAACAGAGAGGGCTGTACCTATAAGTAAAGCTGCAAATATCCATGGAACTCTAATCTTTTCTATTAGCTTACCCAAAGCTAAAGTTAGTATGAACATTCCACTTAAGAAAAGGAACATGTTGAGCATAAGTAAGTAAAGAAAAATCTTCCTTTTAAGGTTTGCTAAAGTTTATAAAATTATGAGGCAATCACTTAACATGAGAGATCTCTCCTGTCCGGAGTGTGGTAAGCCAACCAAACTTAAAGGCAATGATTTTGTGTGTGAGAACTGTGGTGTGGTTGATTCCTACAAATTCCCTACGGAGAAGGACTTAAGATTAGAAGACATCTTAAGAGATTATACCCCAAAAAAGTTGATTAACGAAGGTATAAAAATATTTGTAAAAGCTAAGGATGGAGTGGGCAATGGAATGTTAAAGAAGAAATATGGAAGTACTCTCCTCTTCTTAGCAAGCATGGAATCTGCATATAAAAACTACAATATTCCTTTCCTTCTTGGTTACTTCGTAGAGGAGTACACAAAACATGAAAATAGAAGCATCTACACTCCCTCAAACTTTCATGATGGTATAAATTATTATGGATCCGAACTCAGAAAAGAAGTTGGTTCTGTTAGGTTTAAATTACTAAAATACTCAGAAGAGTTGGGGATAAAGAGTACTGTACAAATGCCAACATACTATGAAAATTGCATACCAATTATATGTGACCTTTTGGGTTTGAGTCTTAAAGATCAAGAGGAGCTTCACTTTGATCTCATAAGGACTTACAACGAGGGTTATTTAACTGGAAATTGGCTAAGAAGTAAACTAAGAAAAAGATTCCCTTCCAATAGAAGTGAATTAAAAAAACTTTTATACTGAACTCTTCCTCAAATCACTATGAGAGTTGCAGTCCTAGACAAAAGCAAGTGTACACGTGGGGAGAAATGTAACTATGCTTGTATTAAAGTGTGTCCTAGAGTAAGGGCTGGAGATGAAACAATAACCATAGACGAAGAGGGTTATCCAGTTATAGCGGAAGAGTTATGTGTGGGTTGTGGAATTTGTGTTCATAAATGTCCATTTGGGGCTATATCCATAGTTAATTTACCTGAAGAGCTTAAGACACAAGAAGTTCACAGGTATGGAAAGAACGCATTTAGACTGTATAGAATACCTATACCTACAAAGGATCAGGTTGTTGGTATCTTAGGTAGGAATGGTATAGGTAAGACTACGGCTATAAACATCTTGTCAGGATTAATAAAGCCTAACCTTGGAAACTATAAAAAAACACCAGAAGATAAAGAGATAATAAAGTTCTTTAAAGGTGGAGAAGCACAACAATACTTCACAGATTTGTATGCAGGAAAAGTAAAAGTAAGTGTTAAACCACAGTACGTTGACCTTATACCTAAACAGTTCAAGGGCAAAGTGTCAGAACTTCTTAAGAGAAACTCAGAGAACATTACAGACGTAGCTAAATTACTTGAGATAGAGAACATACTTGATAGAGACATCTCCTCATTATCAGGTGGTGAGCTACAAAGAGTAGCAATAGCTGCAGCTATACTAAGGAAGGCTGATGTAACTTTCTTTGATGAGCCTTCCTCATACCTTGACATAAAACAAAGACTTAAAGTGGCAAAGGTTATAAGAAAGCTAAAAGATAAGAGCAAGTCTATAATTGTCATAGAACATGACCTCATAGTCTTAGATTACATATGTGATCTACTGCATGTAATGTATGGTAAAGAGAAAGTGTACGGTATTGTTTCTCATCCATACTCCACAAGAAATGGTATAAATGCATACATTGAGGGCTATCTTAAAGACGAGAATGTAAGATTCAGAGATTCAAGAATAGAGTTCAGAGATAAGCCTCCAACTCAAACACAGGATAGAAAAGTATTACTTGAGTTCCCAGACATGGAGACGAAGTTAGGAAGCTTCACATTAAAGATTAACAAGGGACACATAAACACAAATGAAGTCATAGGTATTTTAGGGGCGAATGCCACTGGGAAAACAACCTTTGCCAAGATCCTTGCAGGTGTTATACCTGGCTTCAAAACACCTGTAAAGATCTCATATAAACCTCAGTATATTGAACCATCCAGAGCATTGGTAAGTGAAGTTGTCTCCATGAAGATTAAAAACATCTTAACACATCTTGGAATAGATCAGCTAATGAATAGATCCCTTGACACTTTATCTGGAGGAGAACTACAAAGAGTTGCCATAGCTGCATGCCTTTCAAGGGATGCAGATATTTACTTACTTGACGAACCATCCGCTTACTTAGACGTAGAGCAAAGGCTTCTTGTATCAAAAATCCTAAGAGACTTCATAGTTGAGAACAACAAATCAGCCTTTGTCATAGACCACGACCTTTTGTTCTTAGATTATGTTAGTGACAGGTTCATGATATTCAAAGGTCAGCCCTCTGTATTTGGTGAGACCTTTGGACCTATGGAAATGGAAGAGGGAATGAACATGTTCCTTAAAGATCTAGGCATTACTTTTAGGAGAGATCCTGTAACAAAAAGACCTAGAGCAAATAAAGAAGGTTCAATAAAAGACAAAGAACAAAAAGCTTTAGGAAAGTACTACTACACTTAAAGTGTAAAATTTCTTATTATTTCTATTAGAGCTACTAACCACAACATATGGCATCGCCGTATAAACTATATGAAATATCTATTTATAAAGTTTACCATTTGTTCCCCTTTTGTTTCCAGTTCGTTCAATCAGATTAAAAAAGTATTTAAGCCCTCAAAGTATGATAACTGCATGGGATTGCTAGGAAATCACAAGAATCCTAATGAGATACGGAATAGATTAAACGAGATAACAGAGGAGTTGGAGAGAATACGTGCGGAGAAGGAAGATATAAGTAAAAGAGTAGAGGAGACCACCGAGAAAATAAGAACTCTTAATATAGAAAAGTCTAAGATAAGTAAAGCAATACTTGAGCTCTCAGGCAAAGTCCCAGAGAAAAAGAGTCCATTTGTGGAAGCAAGCACAAAAGAAGAAAGGAAAAAGCTAAGAGAGTACCAAGATAAGTACAACAAACTAGCAAAACTTGTTCTTCGGTACATGAGAGAACTGGGCGAGCTAAAGAGATCTCTCGGGAAGTTAGAGGAGCGTGAGAAAAAACTTGAGAAAGAGGGTAACAAACTAACAAACGAACTCCTAAAGACCCTTACATAATCTTAAACTCAAAATATTTTTAAAGATGCAAAACTCCAAAATGTTATGGTCGACCTCGAGGATGAGCTCTCACGTGTACAAGAAGAATTCTCAGAGTTACTTGAGAAAGCTGAAGGCTCGGATGATGGAGCACGGACAAGAGTTAATGTTCCTTTTGAGTACTACGTTAAAGCAATGATCGACACACAATCTGAACTTGATAAACTCTATGCTTTCTATGATTTAAGTAAGGGTAAAAATGAGCTGAAAAGACGCTTGGAATACTTTGACAGACAAAACACACCAGAATCTCTTAACCCCTTACTTGAAAAAGCCTATGAAGTAGGAGAGTATGTGGTAGATTTGCATAAGAAAGTATTGGACTGGTTCATAGGGTTCGAAGAATTAGAAGATTCAAGATCATTCTTTGCTGAAGCAGAGTACAATATGGACATATTTGATAGGGAGTTTAAGATCTTAAAAGACAAGATTCAGAATTCAAATGAGATCGAAAAGTTTAAAGCAGAAACTATAAACTCTCTCTTCTTAGATATCAAGACAAACTACTCATCCTGGCGTATGAATGCCTCTGTGCTACTGGAGATAGAACACAAGGCATCTGTACCAATGGGTCCAGACTAAGTCCCAAAATGTTTTTATTCTCCATAGGACTCTAAGTTTTATGTGGTATGATAAAACAATAGACGAAGTTCTAAAAGAGCTTAAGACTTCAAGACAAGGACTATCTCAAACAGAAGCTATAAAAAGACTACAAAAATATGGACCTAATGAGATAGTCAAACCAAAGAAAGTTTCTCCCTTGCTCATACTCTTAAACCAATTCAGAGACATATTCGTTATTATCCTTATAATAGCTATGATCCTAAGCGTATTCTTCGGTGAAAGAGCTGACGCTTTAGCCATAGCTCTTATTGTGATTTTAAATGCAGTTATAGGCTTTGTACAGGAATACAAAGCCGAGAAATCAATGGAAGCTCTGAAAAAGTACTTATCTTTGAAAGCTAAAGTAATAAGAAATGGTGAAATCATAGAGATAGATGCTAAGGAGTTAGTTCCGGGAGACATAGTAATTCTTGAAGAAGGGGTTAAGATACCCGCTGATGGAAGACTAATAGAAGCTAACGAATTAAAAGTGAACGAAGCAGTATTAACAGGAGAATCTGTTCCTATATCAAAAACTGCTAGAGTGATAAAGAAAGTTGTAAGGATACCTGAAATGAAGAACATGGTGTTCGCAGGAACTTTCGTGACAAGAGGAAGGGGTTTATTCGTTGTCACTTCAACCGGAAGACTAACAGAGATAGGTAAAATAGCAAAAGCCACACAGGAAATCAAAGACGTTGAACCACCACTTAAGATCAAGCTTAAGAGATTTGCTAAGAAACTAGCCTATGCAATAATAGCCATAGTTGCTATTATATTTCTCATTGAGACCATAAGGGCTGTACAAACAAACGGCCTGACTCTCACAAGTCTTGTTAGGTTTTTCATGATAAGTGTTGCTTTGGCTGTGTCCGCAGTCCCAGAAGGCCTCCCTGCTGTAGTTACCATCTCCCTTTCTTTGGGAGCAAGGGAGATGGCTAAGAGAAATGTACTAGTAAGAAAACTTGCATCCGTGGAGACTTTAGGCTCTGTGGATGTATTGTGTGTAGATAAAACAGGAACTTTAACTAAAGGAGAGATGACTGTCAGAAAGATATTTGTTAACGGGAAAGTGATAGACGTAAGCGGTGTTGGATACGAGCCTAAAGGAGAGTTCAAATACAGAAACAGAGTGTACTTCGGTCCAGATCTTAAGTTTATCCTTACAGCAGGAGCCTTAGCAAGCAATGCTAGACTAGCATACGATGATGGAAAGTACAAAATAATTGGTGATACAACAGAAGGTGCCCTAGTAGTGGCTGCGAAGAAAGCAAATCTTGACTACTCCAAGTTCCCTAGACTCAAAGAATTCCCATTTTCATCCGAGAGAAAGATGATGTCAACTATTAATGTTTACAACAATAGAAAGTTCATGTTCACAAAGGGTGCATTTGAAGTCGTGATAGAGAAATGTAGTAAGGTGTATAAAGATGGTAGAACATACCCTCTAACAGAAAAGGAAAAGAAAAGACTTACAGAGATAAATGATAAATTCGCAAAAAATGCACTAAGAGTACTTGCTATAGCATACAAAGAAATAAAGAAAGACGAGAAGGAAGACAATCTTGTCTTCCTAGGCCTTGTTGGAATAATAGACCCTCCAAGAGATGGTGTAAAGAAAGCCTTCCAAAGATGCCTAAGAGCAGGCGTTAAGACTGTAATGATAACTGGAGATCACAAATTAACAGCCGAAGCCATAGCTAAAGAAATAGGAATACTCAATGGAGGTAAAGTTTTAACAGGAAAAGAAGTTGAGAAAATGAGCGATGAAGAATTAGAGAAGGTTGTTGACGAGGTATGTGTATTTAGTAGGATCTTACCTATACAAAAGCTAAGGATTGTTAAAGCCCTTAAAAAGAAAGGGCATGTTGTAGCAATGACTGGTGATGGGGTAAACGATGCTCCAGCTCTTAAAAGTGCAGACATAGGCATAGCTGTTGGATCTGGAACAGATGTTGCAAAAGAAGCCAGCGATATGATCCTATTAGATGACAACTATGTAAGCATAGTTAAAGCCATAGAGAAAGGGAGAGAAATCTATTCCAACATAAGGAAGTTTGCTTTCTTCTTAATGAGAAGTAACTTTGATGAGGTGTTCTTAATAGGAACGTTTGCTGTACTTGGTATGCCTTTACCACTTACAGCTCCAATGATTCTTTGGCAGAACTTAGTTACAGATGGTGGCCCTGCACTTGCATTAAGTGTAGACCCACCAACAGAAGATCTTATGGCCAAACCTCCAAGACCTTTAAATGAGGGCATACTACATGGAAGAATGGCTCAAATACTTGTATCGTTCTTATCTCAATACTTCTCATCTTTAATTGTATTCTTGATAGGTATGTCCATGGCTGGGCTTGCCACAGCTAGAACTATGGTATTCGTACAAGCAACTTTAAGAGAGCTTGTAGTGGTGTGGAACTGTAGATCTGAAAAGAAGGGTATATTTAGGCTCAATCCATTAACAAACCCTTATCTAATTGTTGCAGTTGCCATATCTGCCCTAGCAACTGTTCTCCTTACCACCTATTCTCCACTAATGGCACTCTTCCAGACCACACCACTAACACTTAAGCAATGGTCCATATCATTAGCATTTGCTCTATCCGGAGTCTTAATAGTTCCAGAGCTATTCTACAACAAAGAGATCAAACACCTTAAGATCCTACTTAAAAAGATGTTCAAGGAAGTTTAGAATATCTTCTTCTTGCTTAAATATAAGATAAATCCAACCCATACAAGGAGTATGAAAACAAGTATGTAGTAAAAAGCTAAGGGATTGCTTTGGAGAGGAAGTCTGATATTCATACCGTATATCCCAGAGACAGCAGATGGAATGCTTATTAAAATGGTTATTAACGTAAGCAAGTTAATAACCTTGTTAAGTCTGTTCGAAAGAGAAATCATGTAATAATTTCTTATGTTTGAAACCGTTTTTAAGGTATTCTTACAGGTGTTGAAGCCTTCAGTTGCCTCGACTATCAAATCATTGATTATATCTTTATCTTGCTCATAGAATTTAATGTTCTTAAGTATCCTATTATAGAGTATAAGCATGTTGTGATAGTAGAAGATCAAGTTGTTTAGAGCTTCTTCTTTCTGAAGCAAGGAGTTAACCTCCTTTTCCGTTAACACTCCAACCTTCTTAATACTTTTCCTAACACTCTTTGCTATCTCAAGAGTGTAAGACTCAAACTCTTTATTTAACTCAGAGAGTATGTTCAAGAGGAACTTAAATCTCTGGGTGGTGTAAACATTGCGGTTAATTAACCTCTCAACAACACTTGTCTTTACTTTTGACAAAGTGAGGACAAACTTTTCATTAAGTATCACAAGAAAAGTTGTTAGCTCCTTATTCTTAGTAAGGGCTCTCATGTAGATGTATATCCCACCATCTTTATCTATACGTGGGACTTCATCTTGATCCAAACCAGATAAAAGATTCTGCTCACTGAGTCTAAACGTCCTTGAAAGAAACTTTATCTCTTTCTCAGATAGATCATAAACATTTATCCAACATCCCACACTAAATCTCTTTAGCTTCTGTATGGACTTATCCTTTAATCTCCTCTTGTAGTATTCTATCATATATGAATAAGAAAAGTTCTTGTTTATAAAGACTATGTAGTGAGATTAAAACATTCAGAGATAATTCACTCGGATTTCACTTCCTTAGATGCCTCATCTACCCTACATATTAAATAATCCATTGCTAGTGAAAGTGTCTCGTAGTCTTCTATCTCCTTGAAGTGGTTAAAGTCTGCTTTTTCTAGTATTTCTTCTAGAGCCGACATTTCTATGTAGAATACCTCACCCCCAAGCTTGTTATTATCTAAAAATCTCCTTACGGATTTTGCCACCTCCTCATCTGTGAAGTAAAATACACAATCTGTTCTTGAGATGAGAATTAACTCGCTCTCTACTTCACTAACATTGCGTGCTATTATATATCCACTCCTTGGAATTCCTATGCTCTTTGCCTCACTGATGTATGCTTTAACATTCTCCGCTGAATCAAGGGTATATCTACCAAAAGAACCACCGATCACCATTACACCATCAGAACTTAAGCCTGTACTATCGCCAAATACTCCTCCTTTAAAGACGGGATATATAGAATCTATACATGTATCATCCCCAAAGGTTCCACCCTTAAAGACAGCTCCTTCTGATCCAAGCCCAACAAAATCACTATACTCTCCTCCTATAAAAACTGCATTTTCGGACCCCACCCCTACAGACCCTCTAAACCTTCCTCCCTTGAAGATTGGGTTCACAGAGCACATTCCTGTACCACCACTATACTCTCCTCCTATAAAAACTGCATTTTCGGACTCATCTCCTGCTCCCCTTCTAAACTTTCCTTCCTCAAAGATCGGATTTTTAGATCTATATCCAGTATACTTACCAAATGTCCCCTTAAAGATTGGGTTCACAGACTCTGCACCAGCATAATCTCCAAACACTCCTTCAAAGATTGTAGGGTCTTCAGAGCCTTCCCCCACATAATCCTCAAAATAATGATCTCCTTCTATAACTAAGTGCTGAGAACGTTTTTTCTGCATCTGCCTACCACCTTCTCGATATAAGGCACTAGGGGTGTACATTTAATAAATATTTCGCTTGCATCCATCTTGTAGGAGTTAATCTCAGATCGTCTTTTCCATTATCCAGTAATCTTTTTTCTTTTTTTGACTTTATATCCTGACTTTTGATAAAAACCAATTACGCTAGTAGGTTTTACCTGCTGCTCCGACACTAACCCTTTTAGCTCCCAACTTCTTTGCATTTTCTTCTAATGCTTTTATCAATCTCTTTCCGATTCCTCTTCCCCAGTACTTAGAAACTACTGCAATCCCATCTATTATTGCCATCGACTCTTTAGACTCCATGTGTCCAAATATTATCCCTACCATCCTTCCATCTTGAAAATCGGCTAAAAACAGGTCTGGGAAATTGGCAAACCATCTGTCTATGTATTCTAGAGCTTCTTCACTTATGTAATCCTCTGCAATCTCTTTGAATTCTTGAAGCTCATCAGCTCTTATTTTCCTTATTGTCATCTTCCTATTTCATTAACAGACAAACTATATATTACATTTCTGTTGAATATTCCACTGAAATAATAATAGTTATATGTAATAAAGTCCAAAAAGAGTTATGAGAGTATATGTGGGAACATCGGGATGGAGTTATTC
>CAZQAZ010000009.1:0-6574 GCA_964591855.1 Candidatus Woesearchaeota archaeon
TTATCAAAAGCTTTATAAGCTATGGTAACTTTTATAACGATATGGTAAAAAAAGTTTCCATATGGTTAACTTTGGAACCATTGCTATCCTTTGAATCTTTACACCTAGCGGCCATATCAAAGAAGCTTGGTAAATCTCATGTCACTGTGGGAAAGCAGTTATCTGCTTTTGAAAGATTAGGAATTGTTAAAAGTGAGAAAAAAGGAAGGCAGGTGTTCTACAAGCTCAGAGAAGACCCGCTAATTGTAGATTACCTTACAATAGTTGAGAAAGAGAGGTTGATTAGGAAATGTAGGTCAGATCTTGTACTAAAGGAACTTGTTAACAAGCTTCATAGTCTTAAAAACCCTATTATTTTGTTTGGCTCTGCGGTAGATTCTATGAAGAAGGCGAGAGACGTAGATCTTCTTATTATAGGTAATGTTAAGAAAGAGGTATTCTCGGAACTTGGTAAGAAGTTAAATCTGAAATTTCACTTAATTGTTGTTAAGGATGAGAAGGAGATAAGTGAAGCTTTGAAGCTTGAAGTTAAGAAGAAGCATTTAATAATACAAGGAAGTGAGAGGTGGATAAAATGGTTGATAAGTTAAAGTGGTGCTTTAGCAAGAAAGAAGTAAAGCTTGTCGATCCTAATGAGAACTTAGCGAAAGAGTACATAAGAAGTGCGGAAGAAACCTTACTTGTCCTCAAAGATATAAAAGGGAAGTCAAACATGTGGTTAGCGACGACGAAGTATTATTGTGAATATTTTGCTACTTATGCTTTACTCATGCGCTTTGGAATAAAGTCAGAGATTCATGATTGTACTATTGAGATTGTAAAGTTCTTGGAACAACTTGGCATCCTGAACAAGTATGTTTCAAAAGTTCTTGAGCGTGATAAAAAATTAAGGATAGACAATCAGTACTACCTTAAGAATCGAAAGGTTACAGTGGATTACAACAATCTTCGTGATTTTGTCTTGGAATTAAAAGAGTTAGTGATGTCTATAACAGAAGAGGATGTAGCAAAGGTTAGAAGGGAGCTTATGAAGACATTGGGCATCAAAGATAAGCTTAATAAACAATAAGGGTTATGTTATTTGTATGGCAAAGATAAGATTAATTAAGAAAATCAAATCTAAAAATCCAACCATTGTTGTTGGATTTCAAGGTGTGGGTTTAGTTGGTTCTTTAGCTGCTGCCTACATAAGAGAGAATCTTAAGCCAGAACAGATAGGATTTATTGATACGTTAGACATTACTCCCTTAGCTCTCATTGTCAATACAGAGCTAAGGTTTCCAATAAGAATATTTGAATATCCAAAAGCCAAGCTCATAATATTTGAGTCTGAGCTTCCTCTTCCTGTTCAACTTTCAAATAGAATTGCTAAGGAGATAGTTGACTTCGCAAAGAAAAACAAAGCTAGGAGAATCATATGTATGGAAGGAGTTAGAGTCAATGAATTATTCAAGGAGCCAAAGTTATTTGGTATAGGAAATTCTGAGAAGGAAGATCAAGTGCTAAAGAAAAAAGGAATAGACTTACTTAACAATGGAGTTATGATGGGTTTATCGGCAGCAGTTATGTTAGAAGCTAAGGCTAACAAAGTTCCTGCTATATGTTTAATGTCAGAAGCTCATCCACAATATCCAGATGGTAAGGCTGCAGCTAAGATAATAGAAGGTGTAAATAAAATATTATATGGTGTTGACATAAAAACGAAAGATCTATTAAAGCAAGCTAAAGATTTTGAAGATAAGCTTAAGAAGTTGATTGAGAAGGCTCAGGAACAAAGATCACATACAGAAGTTAAAGACGTATTGTACGGGTGAGACAATGAAGCTAGTAGAGAAAGAAAAAGAAGGGAGAAAATTTGTTCTCGCTGAAGAGAATGGAGTGTTTACTTTTAGAATCTCAGATAGCTTGAATTCAAATGTGTTTAATCTTACTGTAGATGAGCTTAGAGCTTTAAGAGATGTAATCTCCCACTACATTAATGAGTACGACAAGAACTTAATTAAAACTCTAAACCAGAGCAGCACGGAGTGGGATAGCAATCTTGTTGGTTTATCTGCATTAGACTTAAGCACAAGCCAGACTCAAACTCAAGAAAAACCTAAAGAAAAAGAAGAAAGGTTGACCTTTGAATTCTTTTAAGGAAGGAGAATAGCTCCTATTATTGCTATTATTGCTCCTATTAGTATTAGTGCATAGTGTAGCCCTATGAACTTGGAGACGTACACAACTATTCCGATTATGAACAGTAGAAGTCCTAACCCTAGAAGTGCTGCTCCTCCTATTATATGTGCTAACCTTTCTTTTATGCTTGAGATTCTGCTCTTCGTGCTTTGGGATATGGATTCTGCTACGGCATTAATAATTAATTCTACGATGATATCTCCGAATGTTTTCTTCTCGGACATTGCGCTTACCTCCTTAAAGACCCAAGCAAGTACCCTAGCACGAAAGCTGCTAGCATTGAAATGCTCGAAGTCTTTTTCTTCTTAGGACTTCTTATCTTCTCTATTTCTTTTTCTACCATACTCTTCCAATCTACTGACATTAGCTCGTTGATGAGACTTTGTACTGCATCTTGTATATTATCTTTTTTCTTTCTTGCCATGAAAGATTAAAAATTTCTTAGCTTAAAAACCCTTCGTTTCTATCTTAGAACAGCCACATTAATGGCTTTTAGGTTTGGAGTTTTAGACACGGGATCAAGTGATAGAGGGAATAGTTTGTTGATGAGGACTTTATCAAAGTGGTATGGGATAGTTATGATTCCTTTGTTTGCATTTGGATCTAATTTGACTTGGACCTTTATGCTTGAGGTCTTAGATACAATCTTCACCCAATCTCCATCTTTTACCTTTAATCTTTTAGCATCTTCTCTATTCATGTAACAGTAAGGCTTAGGATCTAATCTCTTGAGAGTTTTGCTCCTAAGAGTCATCTCTCCTGTAACAAAGTGAAAGTTTGACCTAAGTGTTGTAAGTATGAAAGGATACTCTTTTGATGGTACAGTTTCATCTGGCGAACTTGTGTCGTAGATCACTAATCTTTTTCTTGTTCTCTTAGGCAGTAATTTACCATCTACGCTTTCCCACTTTAGATTCCTGTACTCTGGAATCTTCCTTATTATGTCTTTGAACACGTCTTTAACACTTTTGTAATTGAATCTAGTACCGAACACTTCTGCTAGCTCACAGATTATCTTCCAGTCTGGCTTTTTGTGGGGAGGATCAACGACTTTGTTTACTCTTCTTACTCTGGACTCACCATTTGTTATTGTTCCTTCCATCTCAAAGAGTAAAGACGAAGGTAAGACTAGATCTGCAAACTCCATAGTCTTACAAGGGTATGGGGTCTGTAGAACAACAAAGCTTTCCTTTAGTTTCTTGTGAACCTTGTTAAGATCTGGCATAGATTTAGCGATGTCTGAACCGAATATATAAAATGCTTTTATTTTCTCTTCACTTACAGCTTCTGTTAGGGTTAGTCCTTGATTTAAAGGACGACAGTCCATGTCGTCTGCACCCTGGACATTTACTTTTCCTCTCATTGGGATAAACGTTGCATTCTTTAGAACACCAAGATCACTTAATGCTATCACATTTTGAGTTCCATTCGTGTGTTGAGTTAAGCCCATACCATGAAGGATTGCTACTTTCTTTGAGTTGTTTAAGAGCTTAACTAATCTTTGGTAGTCTCTCTTCTTGATTTTACACTTTCTACAAACATAATCTGCCTTGAACTTTGATACGAGCTTTCTTAACTCTTCCTTACCTTTCACCTTATGCTTGTGTTGTTCAAGTGTCTCATGTATCAACCCAGAGATTAGGGTTATGAAGTGATCAGAGTCTATGTACAAGGCAAGGTCAGAGATTATAGATGTGTCATGAGGATCAACGTCTACACTTACCAATTTAGCCCCTTTCTCTCTAGCTTTCTCTATCCTGTGGAAGAACACAGGATAGTTTGCTTTTGGATTCGTACCGAATGCAAGAATCAAATCTGCTTTAAGCACGTCATTCATTTTGTTTGGTACTCTTCCAATGCCTAGTACTTTCTTGAATCCAATACCTGTTGCAGCATGACACAATCTTGCACACGTGTCTATGTTATCACTCTTGAACACGTCTCTAACTAACTTTTGGAAAAGAAAGCATGTTTCATTTGTACTTCCTGCAGGACCAACGAAGTACATTTCATCTGGCTTCAGCTTAGAGAACTCCTTCTTAATTATAGAATATGCCTCAACCCAGCTTATGCTGATCCATCTCTTACCTTTTCTTTTCATAGGTGCTTTAATCCTATCTTTGCTTACAGTTTCCCAGACAGTAAGCCCTTTTATACATGGCTTCCCTTCACTGCACACATCCTTTTCTAATGGTTCAATCCCAACAATCTTACCATCTTCAACGCGGTAACCCAACCTACACGAACATCCACAGTATGGACAAACAGACTCAATAATCATACAAAATAAAAAGAAAGTGTAGAATTTAAGGGTTTAGTATCTTACACCTTCCACATATTCTAAAGCTTCTTATAGATAAGTCTGGTCTTGTTAGGATGAATTCTTCATTTGGTTCATATGCTAAAGGATATTTTGTGTCAAGAGCTTCTAACTTAAGTTTAAGCTTTGCACCCGGCTTGAACTCTCCTTCCACTTCCTTTACTTCTACTTTATTCCATTGAAGGCCAATGCATACATGTAATTCTTGACCTACTTTTATTGGCTCCTTATAGAAAGGATGAACATCTAACTCAACCTCTATCTCTTTTGAACTCTTTAACGTGTCTTTCTTACAGAAGATTGTACCCGTTGGCATGTCCCATGGGAACACACCTTTAATTGCTATGCCAACCATCTGACCTGCTTTTACTTCGTCTGCTTCTTTGTCTGCAAATAATAAGTGATCTACAGGGAATGCCTTACCCCAAGGCATTAACTGTACTTCTCCGTGACTGTCAAGTTTACCTCTCTTAACTACACCTCTTGCTATTCCTCTTCCCCTTTCTTCGTAAGCATAAACTACATCAAATCTAAAGTCACCATTTTCATTTGCCTTTGGTTCTTCAAGTTCAGATAACTTTTGTCTTAGTTCAGGTATTCCTTCCCCACTCATTGCTGAGACCTCAACAATCTCAAGATTCTCCAAACTTGTTCCCTTAACGAAAGCCTTTATCTTCTGCTTTATGGCCTCTATCTCATCTGGTGTAGCTGTGTCAGACTTTGTAATCAAAATGAATCCTTGATTAAGATTGAACATGTGTGCAAGAACTATCTTTTCAGCTGTTTGTAAGGTTACACCTTGATCAGCAGCAACCGTTAGCAAAACAGTATTAGCTTCATAACATCCCCATAAAGAAGTTTTCATATCCATGGGGTCTCCCATGGTATCAAATAAAGTTATGTTTGCATCTCCATATCTAAAAGAATGGATTGGCATGTCCCATTCATCTTGCTCTGTCTTTTGAGCCATTGCTTTACACAATGTTGTTTTACCTGTTTGTGAACCTCCAAGTACAACAATATTTATGCTCTTCATCTCAAATCACCTTTTTAGAAAACCAAAATAATGATATAAAAAGGTTTTGTTCTTCACGGGAAGAATAGGATATAACTTCCATCGGATTCTTTTTCCCATCTATCTGGGAGTGGCTTGTTTCTAAAGTGCTCCTCAACCCTTCTTGCTAGCTCTACATTATTTTCTCTTACAAAGGATTGGTATTCCTTTCCTAATTTCTCACTTGTTCTTGAGATATTTCTATTTACTATGTCTAATTGTTCTGGAACCCAACTTATATACGCAAGCCAAGATGGTATTTCTATCTTAGCTTGTTTAGCTTTTGCTAGTTGAACTAAAAGATATGTGCCATCCCTCCTTTCTCCATCTATTACTTTGTCAAATGCTCTTACAGCCTCTTCTGGATAACCCAAAGCAAGGCCTATCTCAAAATTATTCTTGGCACCGATGAGTCTATCTAAAGATGCTTTATCCTTTCCAATCTGAAATAAGAGCTCTTCAACGAAGATAATTTTATCTTTTGTATTTGGGACAGGGAGTCTTGTTCTGCTATGTAAGTTATAACTTACTCCTAGACTTTTAAGGCTCTCTTCGAATTTGCGAATATCTTCCTCTTTAAGAAATACATCTTCTTGTTCGTTAACGTACATTGTGTAGTCCTTCATGAAGATATCATACCCATTAATGTATGTTGGGGTTAGGGTTACTAGAGCAGAGGGCTTGAGCCCTTTCTCTACTAAAAATAGGTTCAACTCATCTTCTACATCTAAACCTTCAAGTGTCGATACCATTGATCTCACCTAAATTGAATTTGAACGTAGTCAAAAATGTCTCTCTGATATGGATCAAAGTTGTATGGTACTATTGCTGTTCTGTCTCCTAGTTCTCCCCACAGATTTTTATCGAGAGGTTTTGCTTCGATTTCCATTTCTCTTAGAAGATCAAGTAAGGAAGGCTCTGCTAATACTTCCCCTCCTTTGTTTAGTTCTTCTTTTACAAAGCCTACCCATCCAGGAGGCTTTTCTGGGTCGAGTCTCTTAACTCTTATCACGAGCATA
>CAZQAZ010000009.1:6674-12343 GCA_964591855.1 Candidatus Woesearchaeota archaeon
AAAGATTATACTATGCTAAACCTTCCACTTGTTGGAGGTATAATAGGAGGTTTAGCACTTGGTCCTGTAGGCTGTTTCTTAGGTGCAGCTTTAGGTTCTACTCCGGGATCATACAAAGTTTTCAAGCATCGCGAGTACAATAAGATCAAAGACTTTAAGGAGAAGGCTGAAGTCTTTGATGTGGTTTACAAGGATGATCTTAAGAGAACAAGAACAGTTAAGATGAATCCTGTTGATATGGAAGACATGGGGTTAAAGGATGGTGACATAGCTTACTTAGAGATCCGTGATACTGGGCTCTTAAATAAGATTAAGGGAGAACTTGAGTACAGAGTTGTTAGAGTTGAGAAGGATTCTTTTGTTGACACAGGTAAGATAGAGACTGGAATTAACTTACCAAGCCGTGTTGAACTATCTCCAAACAAACCAAAGATAAACATAAGTAAGAAGATAAAGAAGACACATGTTGGTAAGGGGAAAGAATCTGAGATACCAATAAACTTCATAGTGCATGCTTACAAAGAAGATTCAGGTGCACTAGAGAAAATACTAGACGTGGTTCACAGAAAGCATAGGAAAGACTTAAAGATAGGAGACGAAATAGCATACGAAGTCATGTACAAGGACGACCAAGGGAGAATAAATTACATAAAGGGAATAGCAAAAGTTGGCGATTACTCAGAGATTGCAAAGCTTAACCTCCCAGATGGAGTTAGTATGAATGACATAAGAAAGATAAGAGTGTATTATGGTTCATTAGGAGCAGAGTTAACAGACGTGGAAACTTACATTCCACGGCTAGAGAGCCTACTTGGTCCACATGTCACATCAGAATTGAGACCTTTACTTGCCAGATACAACTCAAAAGAGCTGGGAAAGTTAGTTGAGACTATAAGACTTAGTGGAACTAGAGATGTCACCATGCTAAGAGAAGAAGTTTCCAGACTAGAAACCGACTTAAGACAAGCTGAAAAGGATAGAGACTCATTTAAGGCACAGTACGGGGAGCTAACAAGACAGATCGAAGAGCTAAAGGAGTATATAGGTGGATTAGATCCCTCATTGTTAGTGAATAGAAGCAATGGCAACAAGAGCAAAGGTAAGGGAAAGAAAGGAAGGAAAAGGGGTGGAAGGTCCTCTAAGAAAAATAAATAGGTGTTAGCCCATGGAAGAAAAATTAGTGGAGATCCTCAAAGAGAAAGTGTACGAAGCAAATAGAATTGCTCAGGAGGATCTCATTAGGAAGGAAGCTGAGTTGAGAGCCCGGGAGAGCTCTTTGAAAGCGTACGAGTCGAATTTGAACAAGCTTAAGGTAGAACTTGAGAGAAAGGAAAGAGAACTAAAATCTTATGAAACAAGCCTAAATGAACAGAAGAAATCTTTGGACGTCAGGGCCGCAGAGTTGGCAAGCGAGTTTGAAAGATTGCTTTCTGAGAAGGAAGAGTTATCAAAGTTTGAGATGGAGCTTCAAGATAGAGATAGAGAGTTAACCAGTAGAGAAAGAGAGCTTGAGTTGAAGATAAGTGATTATGAGAATAATGTTAGAATTCTTCAGAGGAAGGAGGAGAACTTTAAGAGGCGTCAGGAAGAGTATCTAAAAATGATTGAGAAAGAGAAGAAAGAGTTAGAGAAAGCAAGAAATGAATATCTAGAACTTGAGAAGAGGGCCCACGATAGGGTGAGAAGACTTGATCAGCGTGAAGAGAGGTTAAGAGAAGAGATAGAAAAATACATGGAACTTAAGGTTGAAGCCGAGTCCAAAATTGAAGAATACAAGAAGAAACTTAGAGAGCTAGATGAATTGAAGGAGACATACTATGCAGAGAGAAAGACCTTTGAAGAAAGGAGAAGACAGGAGGAAGAGAGACTTGGAAAAACAGCTGAAGCTTTAGAGACACAAGAGAAGGAGTTAATAGAACTAAGGGAAAGGCTTAGGGTTAAGGAGAAAGAATTAGGGCAATATGAGGCTAGGATTAAAGCTGAAGAGGAAGCTTTTGAGAACAAGTTGAGGGAGTATACTCCTAAGATAGAGCTTGTGGAAGAGATTGAAGCACATCTCTCTGACTTATTAACCAATCCAATAACAGAACCATTTGCTAGATGGTTTGAGGGTGATGGTACTCTTGACGAGGTTTTGAAGACCATGAAGGAAAGAGCAACAGAGGTATATGAAGCTGGTAAGATAGATGGACTTAAAGAAGGTATGAGTAGGAAGCCAGAGTACAAAGCAGACGACTTATTAAGAGTTATCAAAGAAGATGGTGTTTTGATATTAAAAGATGGTGGTATTCCGTTAGTTTTCCAAGGAGAAGAAGTTGCTAGAATAGAAGTTCTAGATCAAGATTTATTGCTTGATCAACTGGGAGCATTAGCAGCCGCATACGAAGCTAAAACAGGTCTTGACATTTATAGTGATGTTGAGAAAGATGGAAAAGGTAAGGTAAGGAAGGTTACATTCTACACGTCACAAGAGTATGTGCAGAAGCTTCAAGAGGAAATAAAAAAGCAAGAGGAGCTTATTAAATTAGCAAAAGCTGTTGAGGCTGGATTAAAGTCTGTAGGGGTGTTAAAGGAAAATGAGTGAGCTAGAATACGATGCTAGAGATTTGGCAAGGGCCTTTTCGGACTTTTTATCCAGCTATCGCTATCTTGAAAACGAAGTTAAAGAGCTCGAAGCAACATTAAAAGAGAGAGATAATTGTATTTCAGATTTAGAAGCAAAACTTAAGTCTATGGAAGATAAGTTAGGAGAAAACGAAGATCTTGTTACGCAACTAGAAACATTAAGGAAAGAAAATGAAGCATACTCACAGAAGATAGAATCTTTAGAGAAGAAGATTAATGAGTACGAAACTACGATAAGAGATTTATTAAGTGAAAAACAAGAAAAGGAAAGATTAGAGGCAAAACTTGACGAGCTAAGTTCTAGTTACAAAGTACTTGAGAACGAATATGAGGCCACGAAGGAGAAGATGGAAGAATTAGAGAAGAAATTATATGAAGCAGAGGAAAAGCTTAGCAAGTTTGAGATAAGTGATAAGAAAGCCGAGCAGATTATAGATAAGTATGTGCAAAAAGGCATACCAGAAGGGGACATTAGAAGCGCTATAAAAGCTTTTAGGACAGGCAACCTTGAGGAGATACTCTTTGCTATAGCAAGTGGTATAGAGACTATTCTTTACAGACAAGAGGCACTTGGCTTGTCTAAGGAAGAGCTATTGGAAGAAGTGAGAGGAATATATCAAGATGTTGTGAGGGGCGAAGAAGATGGCGAAGTGCTTTATGTTAATGGTGTAGAGATTGGACCAATTAATAAGGATAGTTTTACAACTTTGGTGAATGTGCTGTCTGGGGAAGGTATAAAAACCGAAGTAAGAACTTTCAAGTTAAAGGATGGAAGGATAAGATACGAGCTGATGAGCTTGGATTACGCTGTGGAACATTATAAAAGACAGGTACGTAAGCTTAAGAGTTCGATTAAAAGCTTAACAGACACTCTTAAGTAATTTTTCAAGAAGCAAAGTTAGTTTCCATTTCTACCATTATGAACTTCTTGTTCTTCTTTTTGTTGGTGTCGTTGACTATTTGTGGGTCGGGTTCATCGTCTAGATCTTCCTCTATAGGAAAATCGCTTAGCCCAGCCTGCTCAAGTCTTTCTAGAACCTCAATTAACTCATTTCTTTCATCCATACTAAAAATCGTGCTTTATAGAAATATATACTTTTTCATTTGGTCTTTAAGTTTCTAGGCTTTATCTTTCTGCGTCTTAATCTTCTGGTTAAGCTCTTTCTTATCCTTCGTAAAGTCTTCATTTTCTTTCTGTATTTCTTGTGTTTTATTACTCCCATGCCAAACTAAAACTTAACTTTGTTTAAAAAGATTTTGGTCTCCATCGAAAGATTTTTATGTGTGCCACTTGAACTATTGTTAACTACGGAATCTGCTACTGTATCCCACAAATTGATAGATCCTGCTTATGCTATGAGAGTAATAAAAGAAAACCTAAAGGACATTTTGCATTAGCATTAAATATTGTTATGGAAAGTTTTAATTAGTAAGTCTTCTTTGATAAACACATGGTGAGAATAACACCTTTGGGGACAGAAATAGACGATAAAGAGTACAACAAGAAAAGAAAAGAAGAAAGGTTTTGGTGTTTCTTAAAGTTAGACGTGGGGAAGACATACGAAAAGCTAAACACGGGGCAATTCACTTTAAAAGACTTCTGCGAGATCATGTTTCCTCTGTCCCCAAAGAAGCAGGAGATAGCTTACAAAATGATAGACTTTCTAAAGAACGAACCTGATAAAAACAAACACTACTTCAAACAAATGGTACAAGAATTAAACATTCCTACGTCTACTGCTTATCAAGTTTATCTTTCACTAAAAAGAGCAGGTATAATCTCAAGAAGGACCAAAGCAGAACCGTTGGTCCTCTCAGAAAAGGTAGACAACCTTCTTGAGAAGCTTATTTGGTGGTGGAAGAACTACATCCATGTCAAGTAAAAAGCTTTATTTATTATTGAGTTTTAGAGTTTAGTATGTATGAAATACCTGTTTTTAAGACCAAAGTCAAGTACAGTGGAGAGTTTGATGCTGGGAAAGTTTATTCTTTCATCAAAGGTTTGTTTGAGGCAAAGGGATTTAAGGTTAGTGAGGAGAAATCTTCAATGGAGGAAGTACCTGGAAAGGGGAAGTCTTTTAACTTAGAGTTGAAAGCAGAAAAGAAGCTTGACTCGTATACAAAGGCTGTTTTCTCTGTTAAGATTGAGATCAGTGATTACAAAGAGCAGGAGGCTTTTGAGGGAGGACATAGAGTAGTAAAGAATGTGGGAGATCTTGAAATAAGCATAAGCTCAAAGCTCCAGTTAGATTATGAGAACAAATGGGAAGTAGGTATTCTAAGCTACTTTAGACCAACTTTTGAGAGAGTGTGGTACAAGGAGAAGTTGGATAACTGGAAGAAGAGTATTTATCTTGAAACAGATAATGTTAAGAATGAGTTAAGAAAGTTTCTCGTTGGAGAGTAGCCCTAAGTTAATTTTATAAGCTCCATCCTTCTCTATTAGAGTATGGATTTACTTAAGAAAACTATACTCTTAGGTTTAGTTCTGGTTTTGGTGATCACTGTCAGTAAGCCAAATCTTTACGAGGAACAACATCCTTATCTCGTAATCCTTAAAGAAAAGCCCAAGGTAGGTCTCGTTCCTCTCTCTCAGAAAAGTTTTGTTAGAGATCTTACTTCAAAAGGGATACCTGTTGGTAATAAACTTACTATTATTAATGCTGTTGAAGTGTACCTTACTCCAACGGAGGCAGAGATGCTTAAGTCGGATCCAAGAGTAGCTCTCGTACACAAAGAAAGAAAGCTTAAGCTGTTGGGGATTAAGACCCTATCCCTTAAGCCTTTGCTGGATACTTCTGTTGGGAACATATCTGCGAAAGAAGTTTGGGATTACACAAATGGATCTGGTGTCACTGTTGGGGTTGTGGACACTGGAAGCAATGATGTTTCTGTATTCTCAGACCAAATTATTGCCGAAGAGGATTTCACCTTCGATGATCCCTCATTTGCAGTAGTCTTTACAAATGGAGGTCCAATTGATGTCTCATATGTTGTTAACCTAACAGAAAATGTTACAGATATGGTGATCAAGCTTTATGATA
>CAZQAZ010000009.1:12443-14802 GCA_964591855.1 Candidatus Woesearchaeota archaeon
GTGTATAAGGCTATAGAGTGGGAGATAGGTAAAGGAGCAAGGATAATAAGCTTGAGTATAGGAGATGACTCTGTACTAAATTGTAATGGGACTTCAATATTCAGTCAAGTTATAGACAATGCTACGAGAGATAACAACATTCTATTTACTTTAGCATCTGGTAATAGTGGTAGCAATGGAGTTGTTGATCCTGCTTGTTCTAAATTAGGTTTGGCGGTAGGTAATGTTAATGATTATGGTATTCTCGACGAATATTCTTCTTATGGTATAACATCCGATGGCAGAACTAAGCCAGAGGTTGTAGCGCCGGGGGTGAATATCACAGCGCCAGTTATAGACTATGGTTCTAAGTATATCTTAACAGAAGAGTTAACTGGAACATCCATGGCTGCTCCACATGTAGCAGGCGTAGCAGCTCTCCTTTTATCGGCTAAGCCCACATTGACGGCAGATGAACTAAAGGCTTTAATTATGGTCACAGCAGATTACCTTGGAACAACAGGAACTGGCCTTGGGAAGGTCAATGCTTTAGAAGCATATAGAAACATTAATCACACTTTTGCTTCGAGTATTAGCACCGGACAAAGCTTTACATTTGTAGTTAAGCCTTTTGAAGGTAAACTTAAAGCTTTGTTGTACTGGCCTGATCCCCCATGCCCAGAGCATAATGTTTTAGATATGTTCGTCTATGCACCAAATGGAACTTTAGTTTACAATAGTAGTAATTCGTCTCGATCAAGTGAGACATACAGATTCTTTGAAGTTAATACAGATCTTTACAAGAATTGGACGATTGTAATCAATGCAACTGATGTGAAATATGATTTACCACAAGAATATGTTCTTGCACTCGTTGGTGATTTTGTCAGAGAGAACATAACAACAGATACTGAAGCACCAGTTGTCGACCTCAATGGAGTTAACAACTCAGCTTATGATATAAATGAAACGGTTAATTTCGAGATCTTTGTTTCGGATAATACAAGTGTTAAGAATGTAAGTTTAATTATTAATGGGACTCCATACACCCCTTCACTTGAGGAGAATACTCTCGCTTATAAAAATGGGAGAGAATATTATGTGTACAACTATAGCTTTGTTAACAAAACTTTAAATGCAAGTAAGAGTTATACATTTAACTTCACAATAGTGTCTCGGGATTTCTTTGGTAATGTAAACTCTTCGGTAAGTGGAGTTTTTTATGTTACTAACCTTACACCAAGGGTTACACCACAGGAATATGATAATGGTGTGTTGAAAGAAAATGGAACCTTTAACTTTCCGTTTAGTTTATTTGACGGCGACGAAAATCTAAATTGTAGTCTCTTCTTGAATGGTACGTTGAATAGTACTAGAGAATTCTCACCAAGCGGTAGCATATCTTATTCAGTAGAGGGATTAACCCCAGGATTCTATAACTGGAGTATTAATTGTACAGATCACTTTGGTGGGGTGGGGGGTACAGGTAATGTTTCTATAACACTTTGGGATACACCAAAGTTGACAATAACTTCTTCAGAGATCAACGATAGTGTTATTGTTCCTGGAGAAGAATTTAATATAACTGTTGGGCTGAGGAACGATGGAGATATTAATATTACTTATTATGTTTCAGATTTTAGATTTGAGATCAATGGCTCCGACGTTGGTTATAAGTATGATTTAGTAAGAATAGAGAACGATAGCCTTCTTTTAGAACCAGGAAATGAAGCTGATGTTTCTCTTGTGTTCGTAGCGGGGGACTCCCTAACGACAGGAAACGTTTCTGTGAATGTTTCCTTTTATTATTATGATGATTGGTACACATTTCGTGGGATAAACAGTACTAACCTTACATTCAAGTCCGATGGGATACTTCCAGATGTTACAAAACTGCTAGTTGATAATGAAGAGGTAGTTAGTGGAAATACAATCTCTAATGAATGGGTAATTGCTCAAAGTCCTGAAGGAAAGGCTCTATTTAAATACCTAAGTCCTTACATTTCAAAAGATTATGTTGAGATAAATGTGACCTTCGGGGACAATTCTACGAATGTTAAGATGTGTTGGAATGACACAGACCTTCAAACCTACGATAGAAACCCAACATGTAATAAAGAGATTGCATCTCCTCTTACAAACTACACACATTCTTGGAACATGACCAACTTAAAAGATGGGTATTATTGGTTTATGTTCCAAGCGGAGGACTTAAACGGATCTAAAGTTAACTCGTCTTGGTATGCACTAGAAGTAGACACGGTATCCGAACCTTATCCATATAAAGACTTAGTAATAGGAAACACATACAATAATACAAATGGAACCTTTAAGGTTTATGTTGTCAACTCCGGTGGAGTTGAAGCTAACTTCAGCTACA
>CAZQAZ010000009.1:14902-17217 GCA_964591855.1 Candidatus Woesearchaeota archaeon
TCTTGGGAATGACGAGTACGAATTCAGTGAGACAATAAAATCAACAACGAAGAATGGAACTTACTATATCCTTTTTGTTGTTGAGGACCAAGATGGAAACAAGAACATTACTAATGTTACATTCAGAGTGGATAACGCCAATCCAACTGTTGATGTGAATGGACCTTCTTCGCTAGCTAAAGGAGAGACAGGAACTTTCTCTTGTTCAGCCAGCGATAGCGCATCGGGAGTAAAGAGTGTTAAGTTAGTTGTTGGAGGCACCACTGTTTGTGACGAGAACAGCGATTCTTGTTCAGGATCTTATACAATGCCAGATGAATTGCCAAAGCCAGTGATATGTACTGCTTATGATAATGTTGGCAATGAAGGAAGCGATGATTATACTTTGAAGGCTTCATCTACATCTGATCAAAGTACGAGTGGTGGAGAGTCTGGTGGAGAATCCGGAGATCAAGAAACAAGTACTTATGATGCCGAAAAGGTGTTTTCCTCCATATCCCCAAACTCTCCAGCAGTTTGGGATGTGGATCTATCTGGAGTATTTGTTGACAAGATAAATGTGTATGTGGATCAAACTGTATCAAATCTTAAGCTTGCCGTGAAGAAAAGAACCTCTTTTTCAGGTACCAAGCCTTCTGGTGTAGTATACGGCTACCTTGATATCTTTGCAATAGGAGACGTAACTAACTTAAAGGAAGCTAAGATTTACTTCAAGGTCTCAAAGTCTTGGATAGAAGATTATAACATAAATCAGAGCACAATCGTTCTCCAGAGATACAAAACAAGTTGGGAGCCATTAAACACCACAGAATATAACTCTGATTCAAATTATGTATATTACTATGCTATAACACCCGGATTTTCAACCTTTGCAGTAACAGGTGAAAAACTGTCAGAAACATCATCTAATGGAGGAGATTTAACAAATCAGACACAAGAAGGAGTCTCTTCAAATAAAACTTATGTTGAAAATGAGGAAGAAGAAAGTTCTTGGTTTAGCTCCAAAATTTTGTACATGCTCTTAGCAGCAGTAGGGGTGGCAATAGGAATTGTTATTTACTTCTTAAGGGAGAACATGTAAGACTTAAAGAAAGTGTCTCGCAAAGTTAAACAACTTGCTTTTCACTTCTAGAAGTCTTTCATATTCTTCTTTTGATGGATGGTACATTAGTGCTACTCTGGCTAAGATACCTTGAAGCCCTTCCATCACATAAAAGTATGAAGGAACATCAACTTCGGCAGGAACAGCTTCTACTTCCCTACCTAATACTTTCTCAAAAATCATCTTGCATCTTCTTAAGTGGTAATCCGATGTAACCAATATTATATCTTCAGGATCTGCAATGTGGCTTTTAATGATTAATGCACTGTGGAGTGTATCATGTGTACCTTCTGGTATGTTATAGACGTCGTAACCATCGCCAAACACTTCTCTTACTAGTCCTTCATCGAATTTGTTTAAAAGAATCTTATCTCCATCTTGATACACTTCACGAACTTTCTCCAACCTAGCTCTATCATCAAGTGCAGAGCCATTTATTGAGAGTATGTATTTCCTACCCATAATAGAACCCAGAAAGTGTAGACTTAAAAATTTTCTTTTCTAGGAACAGTTAAGCTTAAAAAGTAAAGAATTTTAATATTTAGTGATGGGTTTGATAGGGTTCATAATAAAAGTCGCGATTATTCTTGCTATAGTTATTGTTATTTTGAGCTATGCTTGGCCACACATTGAACCATACCTTCCACTTGTTAAAAATATAACAACAGGAATGGCTACTGCGGTGATGAGTTCAGGATGAGAAGAAAAAGATCTAAGGGAGAAACTAAGGTTAGAAGAAGAGACTTCTGGGATGATTACTCACTTTTCCTTAAGGAGTACTTTAAAGCATACGACCCTGCATGCTTTATACTTACTCTTTTAGCATTTATTTTGTTTTCATTTGGTATGTGGTATCACGACCTTGTTAATGTTTTCATTGCACTTGGCTTTTGGACTTTGTGCCATGTTTACAGTTTTATACTGATGAGAACTGGAAGATAAAAAGGAGGTAGATGAGGAATGGTAAAAAGAACAAAGAAAACATCTCAAAAAAAGAGGAGTTTTAGAAAGCCAAAGAGAAAGATAAGTGTCTTAGAGACGTCTTTCATAAAGTGGGCGTTGGATAGAGATAATAAGGTATGCTTGTTTATGGACATCGTGGCCGCTTTGTTGTTGATATATGGACTCTGGTTCCATAACTTGTACTACATAGCAACAGGAATCGTAGCTATGATATTCGGCCACTCCTATGCCAGAACAAAGAGAAAGTAAA
>CAZQAZ010000010.1:0-15798 GCA_964591855.1 Candidatus Woesearchaeota archaeon
AAGCTTGTATTTCATAAACAATAATCAACTAAAGACCAATATAAAACTTGTTAAAAAAGAACTCACTTCAAAAGAACACCAGAAGCAAAACCTTCTTGTCCAGGTCTGTTTGTAACTTTCACATCACCAAGCTCTGTTTTAACTACAGCTCCTTTTGTTATTATCTGTCTTCTAACATAGTGTCTGTTTGCTTTGTTCTCAACAACCGAAAGAATCTTTACCTTCTTAGACTTCTTTGTCTTTGGATCATAAACATTTATTTCCTCTAAAGCTAAAGCCTTTAGCTTTATGTTCCCACCTCTAACTCTTTGTACCTTTACTTTCTTTTCTCCAAGCTTGGTAAGAGCTGGAAATCTACCCAACTCATATTTCCTCTTGTCTCTAGCTTTCTTATACCTTCCACCAGATGGCTTTCTTTTTGATCTTGCCTGTGATATTGCCATAGTAAAGAGAAACGTACAAAGCATTTATATAGTTTTTGCCTGAACAAATTCTTAATCCCCTTAACAAAAAGCATATATTATTTCTCTTCTACAATCTAACAATGTGTGGTATACTTGGATACATTGGAAAGGAAAATGCATCACAGATTGTTTTAGAGGGACTAAAGAAGTTAGAATACCGTGGATACGATAGTGCTGGAATCGCGAGTATCTCAAATAACAAATTACGTCTCAAGAAGGGCGCTGGCAAACTTGAGCAGGTTTTTCCCTCCCCTGATTCAATTAAGGAATTAAAAGGAAGAATTGCAATTGGGCATACAAGGTGGGCAACCCATGGAAAAGTCTCAAAGGAAAATGCACATCCTTTGATTTCAAACAATGGAAAAATTGCAGTTGTACACAATGGCATTATCGAAAACTTCCAAGAGCTTAAGAAGTATCTAGAAAGGAAAGGTTTTAAATTCTACAGCGAAACAGATACAGAAGTTATTCCAAACTTAATCGAATACAATATGAAAAAAGGCAATGATTTTATAACCGCATTCAAGGATATGCTCGATAGCTTAAAGGGTAGCTATGCCATAATTGCTATACATGAAGATTACCCTTTCTTACTAGCTGCTAGGAAAGAATCACCACTCGTTATAGGTGTTGGGGAGGGTGAATGGTTTATCTCCTCAGATATTTCCTCTTTCTTAGATCGCACTAAAAAAGTGATATACCTCTTTGATGGGGATTTCATCGTTCTAAACGAAGGTATAAAGATATTCAATAAAGGTGTTGAAGTTAAAAGAAAAGTAGACAGCGTTGAGTGGGACCCCGAACAAGCAAAAAAAGGAGTATTCAAGCATTTCATGCTGAAAGAGATAATGGAGCAGGCAGACGTAATCAAAAAGGCAATTTCACAAGAAGAAGATATCATTCTTGAAGTCGCAAACTCCATTAGAGATGCAAGAGGGATTTATTTTGTTGGGTGTGGTACTGCATACCATGCTGCTTTGGAAGGAAGTTACATTTTCTCAAAGGTTGCAAAAACTCATGTTAATGTTTGTTACGCCCACGAATTTCCAAACTTTATTCACTTTATCAACGACAAAAGCTTGATCATAGCAGTATCACAATCTGGAGAAACAGCAGACACTCTCTCTGCAATAAGAGCTGCAAAGTCAAAAGGAGCAAAAGTGATATCCATCGTAAATGTAATGGGTTCCACTCTTGCAAGGGAATCCGACACAGCACTATTGCAAAGAGCAGGTCCAGAGATCTGCGTCCTATCAACAAAAAGTTATACTTCTCAGCTTGCAATCATCACTTTAATTGCTTATGCCCTCGCGGGAAGGCTCGAAGAAGGCAAAGCGAAATTAAAAGAACTTGTAAGGTACATTCTCTATTTGACCTCAAAGAACACACAAGATCACATTAAAAAGATAGCTAAGGAACTCTACAAAGCAAAAAACATTTTCGTATTGGGGAGGGGAATTCAATACCCAACTGCTCTCGAAGCAGCCTTAAAGATTAAAGAGGTTTCTTACATCCATGCAGAGGGGTTCGCTGGCGGAGAATTAAAACACGGCGTTATTGCCCTTATTGAAGAAGGAACTCCATGTATTATCTTAACCTCAAAAGCTACAGAACAGGAAATTCTTTCAAATGCAGCAGAGTTAAAGGCAAGAGGAGCAAAACTAATAGGAATTGGGCCGAGAAACAACAAGCTTTTTGATCACTTCATCAAAGTTCGTGAAGCAGAAGAAGCAAATTCGATATGTCAAATAATACCTATCCAGATTCTAGCGTACCAGTTAGCTTTATTGAGAGGTCTTGATCCTGATAAACCAAGAAATCTAGCAAAAAGCGTGACTGTTAAATAAGCATTCTAACACTTAGTACCTCACTATTCTTTTTGGGACGCATCTATCTAACAATTCATCCAAACTTATCTGTGGATCTCTTGCTATCTCTTCTATTGCACGATCTAAGAACCATTTGTATGCTTTAGGTATGGGCTCTCTGTCCTCCTCTGCATCTTTCCTAACTTTTAACTTGAGAAGGGTCTCTATTTGGTAATGAGCCATTTTGGAGATATCATAATTGGATAAATAACTTTGGAACTCTCCATACCTCTTGGAGATATACTCGCTCAATTCTTTCTCTGTAACATACGTATCTATATCTGGTAATGGCATGTTAATTAGAGAAAAGACAGATGTATAAATTTATCGGAAACAAAAGCTTTAAAAATCAAGAAAAGATATGATAAACATCAAAAATTAAAAAGGTGATTAAGAAATGACAACACTTCAGAGACCATTAGATGCACTCAACGAGGCCAAGGGCAAAAAGGTCTTGGTTGAGCTTAAGAACAAAAAGGTTTACTCAGGAACCTTAATGGCATTTGACATACACCCAAACATAGTATTGGACAACGTATCAGAGATAGAAGATGGCCAAGTTGTCAAAAACTTGGGAAGAATCTTCATCAGAGGAGACACAATCATAACCATATCTCCGGAGTAGATCCCAAATGGTAAAAGGTACACCTTCTCAGGGTAAAAAAGCAAGTGGTAAGACACACATAGTTTGTAGACGGTGTGGAAGAAAGAGTTATCATGTAAGAAAGAAGGTTTGTGCTCACTGTGGTTTTGGAAAGAGTTCTAAAATGAGAAAGTATTCTTGGAACGCCAAGAACGTCCAAAGGAAGAGACTTAAGTAAATCTACACTCCATGCGCTGCTAGTCTTTTAATTCCTACACTATATATAAATATGGATGTGAGATACAGTGCTACTATCCACACTAAGCCTACTCCTATCAGGCTTATCATCTGTGCAGATGTATAGCTTCCTTGCATAACTTTAATAGGTACGAACTTAATGAACCTAAAGAACAAGAGATTAAGTACTCCTTGAATCTGTGTTGGGAGTATATCCAAAGGAAGCCATGCACCTGAAGCAACTGTGCTGACGAAATACATAGCATGTTTGACACCCCAGTTATTCTCTACAAAGAATGAAGAATAACCCACAATTGTTCCCCATAAGAAGCTTGTAAACAAACCAATTGTAAGAAATACTGCTCCCCACACCAAGTTTAAAATGTCAAGGTTGTAGTGAATGAAGGTTGCCACAAGTACCACACAGTAAACAAGCATCAATGGGAATCTATCTCCCAGTGATGAGAAAAACAAATGTTTGGCATAACTAACAGGTCTTATAAGTATCATTGAGATATCTCCTCCCACAACTTGACCAGATACTTTCTCCTCCACACCACCACTAACTATAAACCCTATAATATAAGCAAGCAAGTAATACAATATCATCGCATGGATATCGTATGAACCCACCCTCCTTCCACCAGACAACAGTGTTGTCCATACAAATATGAATGCTATAAGATTAAGAGTTGGTATTAATAACCACTTTAAATATGCGACTTTGTAAGCAAGGAAGTTTCTTATGGATACAAAAAAGTATGCGATCTCTCTTATTCCCAGTAGTTCATCCACCATAACCACCATAAACTTTCAGTCCCTGCGAGAATACAATGTACCTTATTGCATACCAAGCTAGAATGAGTGCTCCAAGTAAAGATCCTGCTCTAATAAAAGACTCCGCCCCCCTCACGATCATAACTTGTCCTGTAGCAACAAAGAACACAGGTACTACGAACTTTAGAAAAGGAACGAGCTTACCAAAGATAAACGTAGGATAATCTCCGAAACCCCAAATAAATGGCCACAACAACTCACTAATGCCCTTGCCCAACCAAAATGCTAACATCGAAAGAGTCGACAGCATGATGGAAAAAAGATACGCAGAGAAGAAAGTGAGTACAACCCCACCAATTACTGCTGGTATACTCACACTTAATCCTAACTTTGTGGCAAGGAGTATGAAAACAAGCCCTACTGCAATATCGTTTGAGTACAACCAAATGCCCTTCAGAGTATGAAGCAGAAGTGTGTTACGCGGTCTAACAAGATACATATCCAATCCCCCTCCCCTAATCACATCTCCAAGATAATGTGCTGAATCAAAAATAGATAAGATAAGCCCAAAGAACAAATAATCGTAGCCTAGGAACAAAACCATTGTCGGGAAATCCCATCCACCAATGGTCTCAAAGTGGTGGAAAATTATCTTCCAAAACATAAGGAAAGCACCTGCCTCAAAGAGGAGAACTACAACTCCTGTCAAAAAGCTTGCTCTATACTCTACAACTCTTCTAAAGCCTAAACGTAAGCTCTCCATAAGCAAGCTCATTGCTCTTCACCCTTCTTAAGATTCCTATAAACACTTGAAACAATAAAGTGAAGTGAAGGATTTGATATGTCTACGTCTATAAGCTCAGCATGCCTCCTTAACTTGTTCAACAAGCTCTGGGCTTCACTCCAATCCTTGACTCTTATACTAAACATGTTAGCTTCTATTTTATGCTCGTGCTCCTTAACAATCTTCATGAAATTCCTCTTGTGTTTGAAGGACTCAACTTCTACTTTCAGGAGCTTGAAGTTAGCATGCCTTCTCTTGAAGTCCTTGATGTTGCCATCAAATAGGATCTCTCCCTCGTTTAAAAGTATCAGTCTCCTACATAGATTCTCTACATCCTCCATATCATGCGTTGTTAGAATCATTGTCTTTCCTTCTTTATTGAGTTCTTTCATAAACTGCCTTAGATCATCCTTAGACACAGCATCAACCGCTATTGTGGGTTCGTCCAGAAAGAATATTTGTGGATCGTGCAAAACTGCAGCAACAAAGTTAAACTTCATCCTCTCACCCAACGACAAGTTACGAACCCTTCTCGTTAGAAGTTTTTTAAGCCCAAGCACATCGCAGTACTTTCTTAACCTTGCCTCAAACTCACTCTTTGGGATCCTATATACAGCTCTCATAAACTTCAATGAGTCTATGGCAGGAAGGTCCCAAAATAAGGAACTTTTGCTGCCGAGTACAACCCCTATGTGACTAACGTATTCTATTCTATCTTCCCAAGGAATATAACCCATAACCTTCACTTCTCCTCTTGTTGGATAGATAATCCCAGACAGAATCTTAATAGTTGTGGATTTTCCAGAGCCATTTGGACCTAAGTAGCCAACGAACTCTCCCTCCTTAACTTTAAATGATATTCCTTTGAGTGCTCTTACCTTCTTCTTCCTAAGAATAGAATGTTCCTTTCGGACCCTATACTCCTTTACCAATCCTTTAACGTCTATCATAAGGATGTAAGAACCTCAAAGTTTTTAAAACTTACAAAACTATTTTTGAGTTAGTATGGAAGAGTTAAGCTGGATGCGTCCTCAGCAGATCGAACTAGAAGGCAACGTACTATCGGTTCTTCAGCTTGCTTCGAAGAAAAGTCTACTACCTCTCATAGTAGATGATGATTTGTACGATCAACTTTTTGGTGTTTACATAGGGAGGTACGATCAAGTAATAGCTGAGCTTAAAGACGTAATTGAGTTCTTAGGGATAGAAGATAGTAAAGTTGTGATAGAACACGTTATTAATGAAAACTTTTACTGTGAACTTTATTTGAACGGTGTAAAGACTCCAAACAAGTACACTTTAGGTTCTCTTGCTCTTTTCCTTCCAATACTTAAACCAAAGATAGAAGTGAACGAAGCCCTCGTAAGTAGGATAGAAATGGATGAAGAAGAGCTTATGAGAAACATAGAAAGTAACCTTGGGATACTAATCTCTGATATACACATTCCTGAGAAGAGATACAATCTTGAGATAGACGAGAAACACCTAATTAGGATGTTATATCACGACTCTTTTAGAATCTTGGAGAGAGACGAAGATGGGGACTACACATACTACAAACATGTTTTTAAGGACAGCCGTGGGAGACTAACGCTTGATATATTCAGTCGTGGGTTTGATCTCCCAGATAGAGTTATTAAAGCCTTTGAACGTAAGAAAGACTTGACACTAGATGAACTAAAGCATCCAAACTCAAGTAAGTATATTCCATTCATAGACATGGTTAGGTCATCCGGTGCAGAGGTCAGAAAGCCGTACTTCCACAACGACACAGCCCTTAATGATGGAGAGGTGGAACTTGGCGGGTCTGTATTCACTATATCTATAGAGATCTCTAAGAATGGTGAAAGTATAAGAAGAATTCTACATCCTGGAATAGGTTTGCCACTTATGTTAGAGTTGGGGGAGACTTACATAAAAATCCCAAAGGGCATAAACATGAACGACAATTCCATGTATAGCTAACTCTTTTCTTCTGGCTCAAGTATTGCTTTAATTCTTCTAATACCAGCACCGACTGATTCTTGCTTTATGATCTTAAAGTGTCCAAGTTCTTTGGTGTTCTTAACATGTGGGCCACCACATATTTCTTTAGAGAAGTCTCCTATGAAATAAACAAACACTCTATCTCCATATTTTTCTAAGAACTGTCCCTGTGCACCAATATCAAGAGCTTCTCGTAAACTCATTTCCTTTCTATAGACTGGTAAACCTTCCCTTATCTTCTCGTTTACCAGATCCTCAACCTTTTTGATCTCCTCGTCCGTTAGCTTTCTATCGAAGTTGAAATCGAATCTTAATCTTTCTGGAGTAATGTTTGATCCTTTTTGTACTATGTCTCTGCCAAGAACTCTCCTTAAAGCTTCTGCTAAGAGATGTGTAGCTGTGTGTAGTTTGGTTGTCTCTATAGAAGCATCTGCCAATCCTCCCTTAAATCTCTTCTCTGCCCCTTTTCTGGATAGTTCTTTATGTTTCTCGTATTCCTTATTGAAGCCTTCCACATCCACCTCAATTCCTCTCTCCTTAGCAAGTTCCACTGTCATTTCTATAGGGAAACCATAAGATTGGAAAAGCAAGAATGCATCTTTACCACTTATCTTATCTGTCTTGCTCGCTATGTAATTAAACTTCCTCATTCCAGCCTTTAAAGTGTTATTAAACCTATTCTCCTCTCTTTCTAACTCTTTAAGTATGAATTCTCTGTTCTTTTCTAATTCAGGATAGTCTTCTTTGTACACATTTATAACTACGTCTGCTACCTTCCCACAGAAGTTACCCTCTATGCCTATTTGCTTACCGTATCTTACGGCCCTACGTATCAATCTTCTAAGAACATAACCTTGATCTACATTAGATGGCACAACACCTTCTGCTAGGATGAAAGTTGCTGCTCTAATGTGATCCGTTATTATCCTCTCAGCTCTTACGTTCTCTTCTTTTCTCAACTCTCTAACTTTATCTATTATGGTCTTCATACTTGGAATATCATAAACACTCTCTTTATTTTGTAAGATGGCTACAGTTCTTTCTACACCCATCCCCGTGTCTACATTCTTTTGCTTTAGTGGGACATACTTTCCATCTTTTGTTTTGTTATACTCCATAAAAACACAGTTCCAGATCTCAAAGTATTTACCACAGGAACATCCTGGACGACACTGTGGAGAACACTTTGGCTTACCTGTATCTATGAACATCTCGGTATTAGGACCACATGGCCCTGTCTCTCCAACAGGACCCCAGAAGTTATCTTCTTTTGGGAGGTAGAAGATTCTTTCCTTTGGAATGCCTAGAGACATCCATATCTTAGCCGACTCCTCGTCTCTTGGTATTTCTTTATCACCCTCGAAGACAGTAACATAAAGCTTTTTAGGATCTATCTTTAACTCATTTGTTAGGAAGTCATAGCACATTTCCAATGCTTCCTTTTTGAAGTAGTCTCCCAATGACCAATTACCAAGCATTTCAAAGAAGGTTAAGTGGAAAGTGTCTCCAACGGAGTCTATGTCTCCTGTTCTTAGACACTTTTGATTGTTAACTAATCTCTTTCCGGATGGATGGGGTTGACCAAGTAAGAATGGAACAAGAGGATGCATCCCTGCTGTTGTAAACAATACTGTGGGGTCATGTTCAGGTATTAACGGAGCTGATTTTATCTCCACATGTCCCTTCCTTTTGAAGTACTCTATATACTTCTTAATAAGTGTCTTTCTATCGAGCATAAACAGAAAAGAACATCTTGAGGTTTAAATCTTTTTTGATAGCCTTAACAAAAACTTAATAATATTTTAGCCTCGTCAAAAAATAGAATGGCACACTATATTGTAATAGTTGACACAAGGCCTTTACTGGGAGTAGAAGGCGAAGACGTAGAAGAACATGTTTTATTAGGCTACCTTCAATGTCTTCAGGATCTCGGCTACATAAGAGATATAATCTTCCCATTCTTTCCAATACCAACAAAAGAGTATGTCGAGATGTTTAGTAAAGAGCTTATAGGTAAAGGCCTTCCAGAACTGTCCAGCAAGGCCAAAAAACTCATCGAGGCAATAGTGGGTGAGCCTGACATCGCACTTGAGTTGCAATTTCTAAAAGAAAGTGGTATTTCTGGCGCTAAGTTAGAAGAAGAACTCGAGGCCCTTAAAATAGAAAGCTCAAATTGGAGCAGTGGAAAAGAGGGGACTGTCATAGATATTGTATCTCAGCCCTATGAGATCGAGAAGCTTCTCTCTAAAAGGTATGGATGCAGGGTACGGCTTGTTCCCTATATAGAAAGATAAAGAAACTTATTTCTATTATATTAACACAGAAAGACTTAAAAACCAATCCAATCTAAAAATTTGTAATGGGCCTGTAGCTCAGTCTGGTAGAGCGGCTGGCTCTTAACCAGTAGGTCGAGGGTTCAAATCCCTCCAGGCCCACTGCCGCAAGCGATAAGAGGTGAGGAGAAGGATGCCACAAGACAAGTTCATAGACTTGAGGAGATTACTCAATGACTTAGAGAGTGTTGGTGCTAGAGATTCTTTACTCAAAGACATTGAAGCTACTGTTAAAACACTCGAGAAGTTCGGTAGAGATTGGTACATGGAAATGCTTAGAGAAGAAGCTAGAGCCAATGGAGACCTTCTCTTTCAGGAAAGTCCATGGAAAGTAGGTAATGGAATTTTTAGTCTGCTATTCCCTTACTCTGACATAGGTGAAGAGCGTGACAACCCTTACAGAAGTAAAGAATAGGTTGCTAAAACTAAAAGAGAAGGAAACATTGCTTCTCTTTTTTATTATTGTTGTACCAAACATCTTAAGGCAAGTCTTGTATTACGTGGCTCAAACCAAGACTGGACAAGTGGGTTTCATAGCAAGCTATGAAACCATCAAGATTTACTCTGTAGGATTTCCTGTCTTAGGCGTACTAGAAGAGATAGGAATAGGTGTAGCTTTTATAATATTCTGGGTCTTGTCGGACAAGTTAAGGTTCTTTGCATATGGTTGGGTATTTGATGCTCTATTTGATTTCATTTCGGTAGCAGTTTGGGGGATCTTTGGTGCCACACCTTTACAAATGTTAGGCCTATCTCACAAAGTAAGATTCTTCATAAGAGAGATACTATTCTCATACATCATATTTGGTCCACTATTGTGGTATAAGAAAGTCAACCTAAAGCTGTTCTCATATGTAACAACAGCTTTCGCTGTTGGTACAATCTTGTTGATTTTACTCATTTGAAAATTTTTAAATACCAAGCTTCTCCTTAATTAAGTATGGTTTCAGTAGAAGAAATGTTTACATTCTGTAAAAGAAAAGGTTTTGTTTATCCTAGCTCCGAGATCTATGGGGGGTTCGCTGGTTTTTACGATTATGGACCATTAGGTGTAGAGCTTAAGAACAACATCAAGAGATTGTGGTGGAAATACATGGTCTTAGACAGAGAAGACATAGTTGGAATAGATGGTTCTATAATCTGCCATCCAAAAGTATGGAAGGCTTCAGGTCATTACGATAACTTTGTAGATTATGTGACAAAGTGTAAGAAATGTGGGAAGAGTTATAGAGCAGACCATCTAATAGAAGAAAAGAAAGGCATAACAACAACCAACCTAAAAGAGATGCAAGACTTAATTAAAGACATCAAATGCCCATCCTGTGGCGGAGAGCTAGGCGAGATTAAGGAGTTCAATCTGATGTTCAAGACGTATGTTGGTCCCGTAGAAAGTAAGGAGACAGAAGCTTACCTAAGACCAGAAACAGCACAAATCATATTCCTAAACTTCAAAAACATCATAAACACCACAAGAGTTAAGCTTCCATTTGGGATAGCTCAGATAGGAAAGGTCTTTAGGAACGAGATCTCACCAAGAAACTTCTTATTCAGGATGAGAGAATTCGAGCAAATGGAAGTAGAATTCTTCGCCCATCCTAAGAAGTTAAATGAATGTAAGGATTATGATGAGATTAAAGATCTAGAGGTCAACGCACTTATAGCTGGAGAGAAAGAAATGAAGACCGCGAAGATAAGCGACCTTTACCCAGATCACATAAAAACAAAGTGGCATGCATTCTGGATAGGATACAGATACAAATGGTATTTAGACTTAGGACTTAACCCAGAAAAGCTAAGAATTAGACAGCATGACAAAGAAGAATTATCTCACTACTCCGAAGATACTTGGGACATAGAATACAAATATGATTTTGGATGGAAGGAATTAGAAGGGGTAGCAGACAGAACAGACTTCGACTTAAGCAAACATATGGAAGCTTCTGGTGAGGATCTAAGATACTTTAATGAGGAGACCAAAGAGAGAATACTTCCAAATGTTGCTGCTGAACCTTCTGTTGGTGTGGATAGAGTGTTCTTAACAGTCCTCATGGATTCCTACCATGAGGAGGAAGTTAAAGGAGAGAAGAGGGTTGTACTTAAATTGAATCCAAAGCTAGCTCCTTACAAAGTTGCTGTCTTCCCTCTTGTTAAGAAAGATGGATTAGCTGAGAAAGCTAAGGAAGTTTACTCCATGCTTAAGAAAGAGTTTCACACTTTCTACGATGAAAGTGGGTCCATCGGTAGAAGGTACAGAAGAATGGATGAGATAGGTACTCCTTGGTGCGTAACAATAGACTATGATACTTTAAATGATGATACAGTCACTATAAGAGATAGAGACTCCATGGAACAAGTAAGAGTTAAAATAAGTGAATTAAAAGACTGGATAAGGGTGAGACTATGAGTGAAGAATGTATTTTCTGTAAGATTGTGAAGGGAGAAATACCTGCATACAAAGTATACGAAGACGAACACACACTTGCATTCTTAGACATAAGACCAATAACTCCAGGGCACACTCTTGTCATACCTAAGAAACATGCACAATACATAACAGAACTAGACGATGAAACCATGAGCAAGCTGGCTCTAGCCGTAAAGAAAGTAAATGAAATCTTAAGATCATCAGAAATCAAATGTAAAGATGTGTCAATACACATAGCAGATGGCGTGGCTGCAGGACAAGAGATTCCACACGTTCATGTACACTTAATCCCAAGGTTTGAAGGGGATGGATTTGGACTAAAGTTCCCTGAGAACTACGGCAAGACAACAAAAGAAGAGATAGAAGAGATCTACAGCAAGATTAAAAAACCCTAAGGAGACTCCGTAAAGGCGTTAGAAAGATTACCAATCTTATCCTCCAATGTGTCTATTGAACTTATAATCTCCTCTTGGGTTAGAACATTATATTTACTTGTTGCATTATCAACACCTTTCGCTTGGAATGAGTATAAACTAATCACACTCACAAGTAGCACTACAAAGATTATAAGTGCCACAACCAGAAGTTTTGTTTTTCTATCCAAACTACTACTCACCTATATTCTTTATTTCCCCCTTGATCCCACTTAACTTTTTAGGACCATTGTCTATAAGATCCATGAGTGTTATTAAATCTGAATACTTGAAATCCCCACGCTCGCTTGCTATGTAAACCTGCTCTACTTCCTTTTTGAGCTCAGCTAGCTCCCCCTTAACTCTTAACCAAGAGCTGTACTTTTGTTCGTCTTTATCCTTGTAATAATCTACATAGTACTCCACAGATTTGTATATCTCTTCCGTTAGACTTTTTATGCTGTCTATGTCCTCCTTTTTAATCACAGAAACGGGTATACTAGTTACAGAGGAGTAACCTCCTTCGTCAACAATTTGTAGAGCCTCCAGAATAATCCTTTCAGTTTTAGAGTAAGGCAGTATATAATGTTGAGTGCATTTATCTTCCGAGCATTCAACATTTCCCTCCCTCTCTAAAGGAGTAGGCGCAGAATAATAGACAATTCCAACAGTAAGGTTATTAAGAATAGACCTCACTTCCCCTAAATCTGGACCTGAAACAGATAGATATACATCTCCCGAAGAAGTATCACTTACTATTAATGGGTACTTTACTGCAAGATCTACCTTGTAAATTCCAGAAGAAACATTTATTTCCCTACTTGAATGGATATAACCAATGAGCTCATCTTCTCCGGGAACATTAAATGTAGCTTCTTCTAAAACAATATTATTATCGTCTGTTATTTGTATAGTATACTTGCCTTTCTCTACAGGAGCACTAAAGTTGAACTTCGTGAAGAAGTCAAAGTTGCTTATATTTCCTGCGTCCTGTGGAATTAAACAATCCTTATAAGGAGCGTATGGGAGTTCCCTAGCCCCATATAAAACATTTCCTGAATCATCTTTAATCGCAATGTTCAATGGCTCACATACACCCTTAGATCTAACACTAAGAACCTGCTCGAATCCAGGAATAACTATTGGGTGCCATTGTGGTGTTAATCCGTATATTATACCTTCGTTTTGGCGATCATTATTTCTATATGTTATTTCTATTGGACCATACACTCCTTTGTATACAAGTTTCCAAGCACTACTTGCAAACACTACATTGAACAATACAAAAGATAACAAGAATAGGACTGCAATCCTCTTCATAGGGATATAAGCCTACTAAATTATATAAAGGTATCGAAAGAAAATCTTAAAAATTAGAGGTATTGGTTATAAATAATGATGTCGGGGTAGATCAGTTGGTAGATCGCTGCGCTCATGAGGAAAGTTTCCCACCTGGGAAACGCAGAGGTCGCGGGTTCGAGTCCCGCCCCCGACATTCACCTATACATTGTATCATCAGAAGACTCTTTTGGCTCGAATTTAGATAGTAACGCATCAAGTCTCTCATTAAATTTCTTAACTCCTTCCTTAAACCTTTCAAATAACTTTCTGACCTTATCCTCCGCCAAAATATAAGTATACGTCGCATCGCTTGCTAGAGACGCCAGTATTCTATCTGTATAAATTACACTTCTTATAAATGGGTCTGCTAGGTCTTCACGCTTCTCTATGAGGGCCTCCAAATAAGGAATACGGTTCTCATCAAAAAGATAAGAGCACCATTCTTCAATCTTAGGCTTAACTTCCTCTATGAAGTATTCTTTTACAGTATCTAAACCCTTATCTACCTCCCTAACAACTTCTCTATCCTTTTCATTATCGCTCCCCATCAACTTTACCTTTAGGTTCACAACATCCCCAGTCTGGTAGAATAAAAGATCTGAGTGGACCCCAACAAGATAAGAGAATATCTTGCTCATCAACTCATACCCTTTAACATAATCATCAAAGAGTTCGGTTCCCTTTAACTCCTCGAGACCCATGTTCACAGCAGATAAAGAAATATGAAGCTGACTATAAGGTTCTCTCCCCAGAATACTTTTACGAATTTCTTCTACTAAGCTCTCTTTGTGCTCTAGTATATCCTCTAATTTTGATCTAGCCAAACTAGTATCTTCCATGCTTAATAAAAGTCCCGCTCGAAATAAAAAGGTTTTTAAACTGGAGAGTAGTGGCAGTTTTTAGGGGAAAAAGTTTATAAATCCATTCCTTTTTATTAGATATTACCACACTAAAAGGGTGACAGAGCATGGATACAGAGCGCATAAGATCTCTCCTTGAAGAAGCTGAGAGAATATTAGATCCTGTTAGGAATAAAGTTTCTGCTGCATATGGGGATCTTCAAACACTTGTGAAATATCCTCTAGAGGCAGGACCTGGAGTAGAGTTTGAGGTCAATGTAAAGGCTTTACAAAGAAATCTTGGACAGTACGCTCCAACATTACCTGAGGCAGAA
The DNA here is from genome assembly GCA_964591855.1 of Candidatus Woesearchaeota archaeon. Taxonomy (GTDB): domain Archaea; phylum Nanobdellota; class Nanobdellia; order CAZCWL01; family CAZQAZ01; genus CAZQAZ01. Next base: position 14,386 of record CAZQAZ010000010.1, read on the forward strand.
ACAGCAATGGTAACACTTGCCCATGTTTTAGAGGAATACAACCAGTTAACAAAAGAGTAAAAAACTTTCTCTTCTTTTAAAATTCTGTATGAAATTAATGACAGATGAGGAGATAAAACAGGCTAACTACAGAAGTAGAAACAGGGCTAAGCTTTTAGTTAGAACCGTTAAGTTAGATTACGAAACTCCAAAGGTTATGGCTTTCACTGTTGGAGAAAGATGGAAATACTCTGTCATTTATAATAAACTTAAAGAGATTTTTACATGCACATGTAAGTGGTATACTTTGAAGGCCACACCTTGTGCTCACATTATAGCCGTTAATCTATGGTTAAAAGAAAAAGAATATAAAAAACAAAAGGTTTAGTTTTTTATGCGTGTTAAGGATACAAGACTAACTTTAATAGTTGTTCTATTTGTTATAGCAGCTTTTAACGCATTCATGTTTGGTATGAACAGATTTGAGAACATTCCATTCTATTTGTTCTCAATTCTTGTGCCTGTTTTCTTTTCAATATACATAGGCGTTGTGAATAAAAAAGAAGTTGTGTTTGCTCTTGCTTCTATGATCATATCTTTATTTTGGTTCATAGGGTTAGGATTTTCTTTACCAAACTCAAGCTTTAGTTTCATCTCAATACTTTCTTACTTCTGGAATGCATTACAAGGATTCGTTATGTTAATTGTAGGAATATATTTAATGCCAAAACTATAATGAAAAATTCAATGACTAAGTTCTTCCTCAATTAACTCTTGTAACTCTTCTTCGCTAAGAGTTTTCAACCTTCTTATTCTAGGAGCTAAAGATTGCAAGTAAGTTTCTTTGTACTTTGAATCCCATTCGTCATCTTTCTCATGCCAAGGCTTACTTCGTGGTGGGATGTTCTCAAATTCACATTCCCCCAACCTAATCCTATCATCGATCGTTCTCTCTCCAGAAAGTCTAGCCCAATACTCACAAAAGCCTACTTCTCTTAAGTTACCTTCCTCATCTTGTACAAAATAACGAGTTTTAGGCAATCCATACCTATCCTCTTCCCCAACCTCTTCAACAGAAAAGATCTCTGGATGAGCTAGTCCGTAAACACCTAGATCACGAGGTGTAGCATAACTACATACATCTCCTACAGGAACAAAAGTATGATCCCACTTTACTTCGCTTGGATCTCGAAATAGATAATGAAAACACTTTCTACATTTCTCCGCTAATTTTTCTGTTTCCTCAATCCTTTTATATCTTCCTTCCTCTATTATACTTCGAGCAGTTTGTTTTATTACTTCGCTCATAGAAATAACCTAACTCGAGAATTTATATATATTTCTAAATATTTATGAGAAAGAACAATAGGACCATAAGAGAAAAGTTTTAAAAGGAGTTAAAGATTCTATGAAATAGCTGCCTCGGTAGCTCAG
>CAZQAZ010000011.1:0-15625 GCA_964591855.1 Candidatus Woesearchaeota archaeon
AAAGTCCAAAAAGAGTTATGAGAGTATATGTGGGAACATCGGGATGGAGTTATTCTTGGAATCCTGATGGATTTAAGTGGTATGCTGAGAACTCTGGATTAAATGCTGTGGAGTTGAACTCAAGCTTTTACAGGTTTCCATTCCCAGCCTACGTAAAATCATGGGCTAAGAATGGAAAGAACTTAAGATGGGCTGTAAAAGTAAACAGATTAATAACTCACATCTATAAATTCTCAACAAAAGCACTTGACAGATGGAAGAGCTTTAAGAAGCTCTTCTCACCATTAGACAAATACATAGACTTTTATTTATTCCAACTACCTCCAAGCACAACACCAAAAAGCCTAGACAGGCTTGAGACATTCATTAAGAAAACAAAACTTGGTGAAAGATTTGCATTGGAAGTTAGAAACGAAGCTTGGTTTAACTCAAGATATGTAAAGTGGGCAAAGCAGATGGGAATAACTTGGGTTTCCATAGATGCTCCAAAGTTCTCCCGTGAAATCTTTAAAACAAGCAATTCAATTTATCTAAGAGTACATGGAAGAATCTTTTGGTATTCTCACAACTACAAAAAGAGTGAGCTAAAAGACATAGCAGAGAGAATAAAGAAAAAGAAAGCAAGTAAATGTTATGTATTCTTTAACAACGACCATAACATGCTTAAAAATGCTAGAGAGATGAGAGAATTACTAAATAAGCATGCCTAATCGTATTACATCACGTAAGCCTGTTCCAGCACCCATTATGAATATCACTATCTTAAGGAAGTTAGACATCTGTCTATCCTTAAGATATCTATCTACGAGTATAAGAACTGGGAGAACCAAAGCAAGTTTTAAGATCACCATAACGAATGCTGTACCTGTAAGGCTTATGAAAAAATTAGGAACAACATGTTTCTCAAAGTACCCAAAGAAGTCCATAGATATCCAAGTAGCACAAGCATCAAATAAATGAGCTCCTAAGGCATAAGTCATTAGTCTATCGAATCTCAATTCCTTTCTAAACAAACAGAAAGGAAGGGAGAAGATAATAGCAAAAGTTAAGACTTGCAACATTCCTTGAAGGTTAACTATCCTTAAGTTAACCAGCTCAAAAAGTAAGGGAATCGAACCAAGAATTGGAATGACATTTTCATCTTTAAGAATTCTACTTATGCCAAAAACAAACATGAAGTAAGCATAAACTGAGACGTAAATACCTGGTGTTACAGTCCAAAATGAGTATGGTAAAACATGTGCGTCAACTAATACTCTTGTAACAGAACCTAAGAAGATAAAAGGTATAAGATTCAACATGAACCTAAAGTTGAACTTCACTCTCTTAGATAGGAAAACATATGTGTAGTAAACAACCACAGCAGTAATCAGACCATAGGTGATTGTGTTAACTAAGTTATAAGGAGGACACTCTAGCTTAAACGGACAGATAAAATAATGATAAAGGAAAGAGCTCACTGATATTTTACACCACCAAGAACAACCCTATACACTGCATCCAACTTATTGTTTATAGCCTCAAGTTTAGAATTAAGCGCATCCACTTTAGCTGATAAGATCTCCAGTTCTGTTTTCACATCGATCTTTGGTTTAGTTGGCGTCACTTCGTGAACAGGCTCAACAGGTGTCTGCCCTAGAGGTTCTTCTTTGGCAGGCGTTATTGGAGGTACAGGTTCTGGAGCTCCTTGTGGGGCTTGAGGTTGTGGAGCAGGCTGTGTGGGTGCTGGCTGAGCAGGTGATTCCAAAGACAAAGGCTTTTCAGTCACACCTGGTGTACCAGTCAAACCAGGTGTTGGAGTCTCTGCAGCTGGAGGTTCTGGTAGCTCCGGTAAACCTAAATCCTCATCCTCTTCTTTCTTCTTAAACATATCGAACAATCCCATAAAAACTTCTAAGCAGAAGTATTATTTATTAGTTTCCCATCCTCTACTAGACGAAATGTTTTTATATATATCATGAACATCCCAAAAGTTCTTTCCACAAGAGAGAGAATGAAAATTTTGGAGAACATCATCTTTAAGGAGGGAATGTTTGGAGTATGTGAGACTGCAAAAGAGCTAGGCCTAAGCAAATCCTTGGTATCGCAGTATTTTGACCTTCTCCTCAAGGAGAAGATTATAAAGAGAATTGGTAGGAAGTTTAAAGTTAGGGATGGTGCCATAGTTAGAAGTCTAAAAATACTCTTTAATATACAGAGAGTTAAGCCCAACGCATTCAAGAAGTATAAGTCTATTGTAGCTGTGGGTCTCTATGGAAGTTGCGCTAAAGGAACAAATACAGAGTCTTCGGATGTCGATATTTGGATAAAGGTCGATAAGATAGACAACAACCTCAATACAAAACTTGCATCTGAATTAAGAAAAAGAGTTCCAAATGCAAACATATTATGGTTAGACAACAAAAGAATAAAGGAACTCAAAAAGAAAGATCCATTATTCTACTATGCACTATACTTTGGATCCATAATACTAATTAGAATTCATTGTCTCCACCAATGTGGACAAACTGCTAAAGCTGGGGCTTATCAGAAGGATTCCAAAGTCAAAGCAAAAAGCTAGGGAGAGCCTCACTACTGCCCTCCTGGCTCAAAGAAGGTACAAACAAAACCAAAGATGTAATAAACCCACAATAGCTTGAGCCAAATATCCATATCTTGGTTACGAAATCTAACTTTTAACATATTCAATTACCGATTTCAAATCATTTATGGATTGTCGGTGTTTAGTCTTCAAATCTTCCTTCACTTTCTCCATGATGTGCAAAATCAAAAGCTAAGACAGAAATTCCATTTTCTAAAGCTTTGGAGTCAATGCATTAATTTTTCTTGAATTTTTAGAGGAAGATAATCCATGCAACAAATAACGAGTGGTATTCTTTCACTAGCTCTATGCAAAACTGCAGGAGTAAAAATTTACCTGATTTAATTTTTAATTTCATTTTCTCACTATGGATAGAAAGTTTTCAAAAATTTTAACACCATATTCTGTGTGCTCAACTTCTGGATGGAATTGAACACCGTATATTGGAAGATTGTTATGTTTTATAGCTTGAATTTTACAGTTTTTAGAGCTCGCAAGTATTTCTAAATTTGTTTGCTTTACTTCATCATTATGGCTTTCCCATGCCGTAAACCTCTCTGGCAGTCCATCAAATAAATCATCAAAATTGAGAATCTTTATTTCTGTTTTCCCATATTCTGGAATATCTGCACTTCCACACTCTCCTCCAAAAAACTTTGCTATAAACTGCATGCCAACACAAATACCTAAAATTGGAACTCCTAAGTTCATATAATCTTCTAAATTTCCAAGTTTATAATCTTCAAAAGAAATTCTTGGAGAGCCTCCAGAAAAGACAAGGGCATCAACATCTCCCAATTCATTCTGCGATAAAGTATTGGGAACCATCTTCGTGTCAACACCCAGATACCTTAATACCCTCCATTCTCTATGTGTCCATTGTCCACCGTTGTCAATTACATAAACCTTAACCATAAATTTACCAATTTATTTTACAATTTTAAAATTTTCTTATAAACTTAAAATCTTTTTCATGTTGATCAATTAACAAATCTTAAAACTCCTGTGCAGCATTCCATGGTGTGTTAAAATCATTCATATGATAAACTGATGTTCTTCCAGTAGCTACAAAAACACATTTCAAGTTCTGCTGCACCTTGTTGCCTCAAAGCTTAAACCTTTAGAAGCAAATGAGAATAAATCTTTGAGCAATTCCTAATTGCTTTGTTTGAAACACCACGGCAGAATTGAACAAAAGAATTTTTAGAATCAGAAACTGTTGCTTCATAAAGCTGAGAGCAATCTAAGAAGTGGGACTTTAAGGTCATGTCTCCTTTCGAGCTATCTAGCGATGTTTCACGCAGCTAGGGCAGCACTATTTATAAACGGATTCCGAGAGACCAATACGGAACATCATTTGATATGAGCAAAGAAGAAGCTGGGAAGGCTCTAAAGTCGGCAAGGGTTTTCGTTAATAGAATGAGTAGGCTACTCAACATCTAGAACCAAAACCATTTTAATTATTGGAATTCTGTATTTTATATGGCTATAAGTGCTAAAGAACTAGAAGAGGCAAGGAAGAAATGGGAGGAAGCTTTAAAGAAATCAAAGTCATGGGAAGGAGAAGTAAAAGTTAAAACCTTCTCACGTGCATTGGAATCGGACTACTTTTGGATAAGAGACTATTTAACAGGGCCACTTGGATACGAACTATGGAGACAGGACGAAGAGAAGGCTGCAAGTGTATTCTCCACATTGTTTGGTGAGATGAGCCAAAGAAAACAAGCTCTGGAGAAAAGAGTACAAGAACTTTTCTCTACAATAAATGCTGTAGTTCAAAGTATAATAAGAATACTCTATGATCTTAGAGAGTACGATAGATTCTTAGCCATACACGAAGACTTAAAGTCCAAGAACCCAAAGAAAAAGGAAGCTGCTCTTCTCACAGCCAAAAGAATATTCATGGATGAAGTGGACGTTAAGAAAGGTAGGGGGTCTATAAATGTCCTCTCCTCGTCTCAATATGAGTTTCTTTCATTAAGAGACTTGTTCTTAAAAGCAAAGAGTGTTGAAGATGTTGACAAGTTTGATGCCAATGACAGGGTTAAAAGAATACTAAAAGATAGAGTTAGGGAGTTCTTTGACTGGCTTCCTAGATGGGAAAAGCAACTTAGACAACAAAAGAACTTGCTCTTATCGTATCTCAAATCACAGTACGGATCACTAAAGCTTTACATCCAATGGGCCGAACCTTACTTGAGAGCTATAAGATTACTTGGTTTCAGCGATAAGCTTGCCCTTGAAAAGAAGCTCATTGGAGTATTTGATACGAACGTGATAAGAATAGAGCTCATGGGAAAAGACTCTTTCCTAGCTTGGGAAGAAAAGATAAAGGAAAGGGGTGGAAAGAAATACGTTCCAAAGAAAGAAGACAAACTTTCTGAGGACAGAAAGTATAAACTTTATGGTCCAAAAGCATTTAAGCTTTTAAGAATAGAATTGAACTTCGCATCAAAACCCACTGCCATATCTCAAGAACCTGGAGGAAGATCTTATCGCCAGTTTGGTGAACTGTCTGTTAAAATAAGTGCACATGGTTTTGATGAGAAAAGTTGGGAAGAATTTGAGAAACTTAAAGACAAGATAGAAGTGGAGGAAGAAAACCTTTTGATACAAGCTATTACAGGCGGTTCACTTAAAGAGCTTAGAGACGAGATAGAGAAATACATAGGAGAGTTTGAAGGTGAGATAAAGAAAGAAGAGGAAAAGAAGAAAGAGGTTAAGAGACCTCCTCTTATGTTCGTGGAGATCATAGAATCGTTCAAGAAGAACTTCAAGGTTTCCGCTCCGAAGAAATCCAAGAAAGTGATATTCCCTAAGTGGAAGATCGAGGAAGCAAAGAAGATGGCTAAAGACAAAGCAAAGGAAGACGGTAAAGATCTTTATGGCGCATATAAAAGTCGTCATGATATTCCTGGGTGATTTAAATGCCTAAGATAAAAGGAAAGTATGTTCAAAGTTCAATGGAAGGATTAAACATACCTGCTGGTAGGCTTGGTCCTTCTACCAATCCAACAGTTAATCAATTAGTAGATATGAATTTAGATGCTAACTGGGGTACCAAGAACATAGAGGTAGGCTACATTCACCCAAAAACTATGGAGCTCACTCCAAAGCAATTTTACGATGAAATGAGAAGGTTAGCAAAAGCAGCAGGTGTGGAAGTAAGCGTACATGCTCCTGTAGTTAATCTAGCAGGGCTTGACTTACAGGAGCACAGATACAAGGAAAGCACAAGGAAAAGGGAAGAAAGAAGACTTAAAGAGATGATAGACAACGCTAAAAGAATATTCGGTGACAAGAGTGGGATAGTTAATGTTCACGCATCAGAAGCTGTGATCTCAAAAATGAGCTATGTCCCCGAAGGAGCTAAGGGGGAAGAAGTTGTAGAGATTCAATCGTTTGTTGATCCAGAGACTGGTGAAGTTCTACAAGCACAACGTATAAAGAAATTAGTAGATGGAAAAGTAATAGAGTTAGAACCAAAGAAATTAGCCGAGGAAGTTGTTGGTAGGAAAGTATCACAACTCTTCTCAGAGCTTCACAAGATAAATGAAGATAAGAGGAAAGTGGAAGAGGAACTTAAAAGGTATCAAAAGTTCGTGGATGCCTTGGAGAAAAAAGGTTTGTTCTTAAAAGACCTAGAGAGGAACAAGTCTAAACTTGCACAGAAAGAGAGAGAGCAACTAGACAGATACATAGAACTAACTTCTACTTTACAGCATTTAGACGAGATGAAATATGACTTGGAAAGCAGAATTAAAAGATATGCTATAGAGTATAATGACACACTTAAAAAGTATAAGGGTGATGTTAAAAAATTTTTACAGGATATAAGAAGAAAGTATGGATCCGAAGAGAACTACATAAGGAAGAGAGCTGAGGAGCATTATGCTTACCTTAAAGACATAGATCCAAAGAGGTACAAGCAACTTGTGGAGAGGGATGCAAAGCTTCTAAAGGGAAGATTATACAAGTTTGGAGTTGTGTACCCTGGGGAAGAAATAAGAAGGTACATAGACATCGTGGACTTTGAAAAAGATAAGGCTGCAGAGACTATTAAAAATGCTGCACTTTATGCTTACGAGAAGTATGGTAAGAAAGCTCCAGTCATATCTGTAGAGAATCCTTATCCTTATGTTCCATTTGGTAGACCTAAAGATCTGCTTAGGCTTGTAACAGAAGCTAGAGAAAGACTAGCAAAAGATCTCGTGAAGAAGAAACACATGAGTAAATCTGAAGCTAAGAAGCTTGCAGAGAAGCTCATAGGTGTAACATGGGATGTGGGCCATATCAACCTTTTAAAACAATACGGATTCGATGACAAAAAACTACTCGAAGAGTTTAAGGAGCTAAACAAAAAGGGTGTGATAAAGCATGTTCATATAACAGATAACTTTGGGTACGAAGATTCTCATCTTGCACCAGGATGGGGAAATGTTCCAATTAAAGAGTATCTCAAAGAGCTTGAGAAGAAAGGATACTTTGGTAAGTTTGTTATTGAGGCTGGGGGAGCAGAACAAATGCATCAAGAAACTAAAGGCATAGTTCCTATGCCTTATGGACCTACTCTTGCATACTTTGGATCAAGTATTTATTCTGCTCTTCCACAGGGTGAGAGATGGACTGATTTCGTAGATGAGTTTAGCGCTATGTACTCTCCCGAATTCCCAACCCCAAGAGAATCTGTATACCAAGGTTACTTCACAAATCTTTATGGTTCGTTTTCTGGTGTTCCAGGCGTATTTGGAGCAGCTCAAAAGGAAGGTGAGAGCAAATCAAAGTTTTCAGGATCAAGTATGGTTTAGAGGTGGTTTGAATGAAAGAGGAAGACAAAAGAAAAATTGCAATGGAATTCGCTACAGAGCTTGTTAAGAAGTTCAAAGGTTTTGTGAAGACTGTTGTGCTCGTGGGAAGTGTAGCAAAGGAGCTAGCCAAGAAAACTTCAGACATAGACTTAGTAGTCATAGTTGATAACGTCTCTACAAAGGTTGACAAGGCTTTCCTTACATTTTACAGAATGGAGCTTGCTAAGATGCTCGCCAAACATCCACATAGAGACAAGTTACACATCACAACTCTAACATTAAGTAGTGTTTGGGAAAGCTTAAGAGATGGAGAGCCAGCTATGATTAACTTCTTAAGAGCTGGGATTCCTTTGATAGACGAACTTAACTTCTTTGAGCCTATGCAATTCTTGCTTAGGTGGGGAAAGATAAGACCCTCAGAAGAAGCTATACAGAATGCCATAGCAAGAGCGCCCTATCACTTAAAGCAAGCTAAGTTCAAGTTGTTCTCAATAGTGGAGGATTTGTACTGGGCTATGGTTGACTCAGCACATGCTATACTAATGCATTACAAATACACTCCTCCATCACCAGAAGACATACCAAAGTACCTAAGGAAACTTATGAACAAGAATAAAAGAATAGTAAGTGAAGACGATATCAAACTCTACAACAGAGTAAGAAGACTAATGAAAAGAATATCTCACATAGAAGTACATGATTTAGACATGGCAGAACTTGGTAAACTAAGAAAAGAGGTAACCAAGTTCGTGAAGAAAGCAGAAAAAATAGTAAGAAGATAAAGCTTGTGCTATGCTTATGCTGTAGCATAAGCTTCATTTGTACTTTGCTCTCCAGCTGATCCTTGCACTTCTACTTTTTTGATGTAGTCATCAAGTACTATTGGTGACTCTCCAGACATTATGAGTCCCAAGTTTATCAAAGCTAATCTTCCAATTATCGCTTTAACTTCATCCTTGCCAATATTCTCTACATCTAGATCTTTACCTAGTTTATAACCATCTCCAATGTCAACACTTGCTAAGGTTTTATAAAACTCTAGTACTTCCTCACTTTTTAGCGTCAAGTCTAGTAGATCCTCAGCAATACCTTCTCTTTCCTTCTTAAGCAATTCTTCCAACTTTTTACCTGGAGATTTCCTCAAAATCTCCACAGCCTCTCTTTTGTTTAGGGTCTCTCTAACATAATCTAAAGCTCTAGTATCTCCTAACTTAACTAAAGCATCAACCGTGGCAAGAATATCGTACTCAGAAGGTATTAAGTGTGATCCACTATAAAGGTATGATACCAGGGCTGCTCTACCGACAGCTAGCTTAACTGGAGTGAATAATCTTGATATAATATACTCCACTCCTTCTTTGTCTAGTGTTTCCTTACCTCTCAACTTTGAATATTCCTGTAAGAGTTTGTTAAGGCCATCGATAAGTATATCACTCTCGCCTCTTACCTTAGATCCAACAACATTCTTATTAGCAATGTCATCAACAGTATCCTCTTCTTGCCCCACTTCTTTGTCTGCTACCTGGTCTACTGTCTGTGGAGCTTGTGCTGCTTGTGTTTGAGCTTGTTGGGTGGATTGTGTTATCTGTTGTACCGCCTGTTCTTGTCCTTGGACCGGCTCAACATTTGGCTCAACAGTTTGTGTAGGCTGTACTGGCTCCTGTCTAGGTTCCTGTCCTTGATCTCCAGCTCCAAGTAAAGAATCAAGCTCATTCTCTAATTCTGTCTTAAACTCTTGATAATCACCAATCTTTGAGATGTCTGGATCTACTTCGAAATATTCTCTATCTTCTACGTTTATACCATACTTATTAGCAAGAGTCTTAACAAGTCTCTTTCCTTTGCTTATCTCATCGAGTAAATCTGCAACTTTATCTCTCTCATCACCATGTGTTCCAATCAAACCCGCCCTAACGAGATTTAATTCATCCCTCTTTCTCTGAAGAAATTCCTCTAGTTGTCTCTTAGTCTCATCCGCAAGGTCAGGAACATTTGTAGCTACCATACAGTAGATACATACTTAAACATTTATAAACTTTTTGCTTCCACAGAATCCAAATACGTTTTGAGAATTTCCACTGCTCTTGGATCCATTCTTAGATCTCCATTCTTCACATAGATAGGAGCACTTAAGCTTCTATCCCTAATTCTCACAGTCATAAGACGAGTCTGAGTTACTGACCTTTCCCCTCTTTGCTCCCTATAAATATAATACTCTATCGGAGTATAGCTTGTACTTGTTAAAGTACCTTCGCTTCCTTCGACAAGCTTTTCATCGTCCCTCAAAATCGACTCGAGTAAGGCCACATCTACAGGCTCTCTAAGAGATACGAACAACTTTCCCCATAATTCAGAATCTCTAAAAGTTCCTGTCCCTATTTTACACATATCTTCTACACCGGGAATTTCCTCACCCCACTTAACATTAGTATGCCTATCTTCCAACAACTTATTTATTGCGTATTCTATACCTCCTGCCATAGACTAAGCCATAACTCCTATTTTTATAAGTATTTCGAAACAATCCAAAACATTTAAAAGATGAGTAAGGCTTACTATTTCAAGGTGATGTTCAATGGCTGCTAAGAAAAAGACTACTAAAAAACAAAAATCTTCCAAATCCTCAAAGAGGACAAAAAAAGAAAGCCTCCCCAAGAGAGTAACAAGGGAGCAAATTGAAAAGATCCTTAACAAACTTAGGGAAGGAAAAAAACTAACACAAGAAGATATTGAAACCATAAAGAGATTCAGAGAACAAAGGGCTAAAGAATCTCCATTGGCAGAATTCTTAGAGCCTGAAGATGTAAAGGCTGTTGAGGAATACGTTTCAGCTGTTCTTGCTAAGTTTAAGAAGTTTGTCAGAGCAATAGCTGTCTGGGGATCACAAAAGACAGGTAAAGGCAAAAGAAAAACTTCAGACATTGACATAGCTGTTATAGTAGATGACACAGATGTTAAAACCATGACTCCTGCAGAGGTTAAAGATAAATTATTTCAAAGACTAGTCGAATTATCCTTGCCCATATCTAAAAAACTTCATCCACAACCCTATTTACTAACTGAGTTCTGGACATACGTTAGAGAAGGTAATCCAGTAATTTACAATCTACTAAGAGATGGTGTTGTCTTATGGGATGTTGGATTCTTTAAACCATTCCAGATCTTATTAAGAAGAGGTTACATAACACCATCAAAAGAAAGGGTTGATAAGAACATAATATCTGCTGTAAGACTTCTTGAGAATGTAAAGTATGAATTCCTTCATACTTTAACAAGAGAGATAGCTTTAGCTGTTGTAAGTGCAGCACAGGCTTTACTTATGGAATTAGGATACAGACCTCCAACCTTTAACGAGACAGGAGAGTTTGTTGAAGAGTTTCTTGTTAAGAAGCACAAGTTGGTAGAGAAAGAATATGCAGACATAGCTAGGAAGATCGTCAAGATATACAAGGACATAGAACACAGAGAAAAAACAACAATAAGCGGAGAAGAGGTAGACAAAATGTATAAAGATGCAGAAAAGTTTGTTGAGAGAATTAAAAAGGAACTCTTAAAGATAAGAAAAGCTAAGGGAGAAACTTATCTTTACGAGTACTTCGAGAAAATGAAAAAGCTTAAAAAGAAGGAAACAAAAAAGAGAGATACAGCTGAACCTGAAGAGAGAAAGAAAAAAGAAGACGAAGGTAAGAAGATAGTTGAAGAAGAGGTTGGTATGCGATGAAAGGGAAGGTTGTTCAGTACAGGAGAGGAAGAAAAACACAGTATAAGTATCAAATGATCTTAGAAGTGGAAGGTGTAGATACAAAGGAAAAAGCACAGGGACTACTTGGTAAAAAAGTAATCTACAAGACACCTTCTGGTAAGGAAATCAAAGGAGAAATAACAAGAGTTCATGGATGCAAAGGAAGAGTAGTAGCAAGATTTGAGAAGGGTCTACCAGGACAAGCCCTAAGCCAAGAAGTAGAGATAGCTTAGTAAAGTTCTTAAATCTTAAATTTGGATATTGAACTCATGGAATTAGAAGTAAGTGCTAGAGATCCATTAATTAGTGAGTTTCTTGATCCTAGTGAGATAACAGAAGAAAACAAAGACGATGTTGAATGGTGGATTTCATTTCTAGATTCCACTTACGATCCTAAAGACGAAAAGAGAGAGTACTTAACAGACGAGCTAACAGATTACTTCAAAAGCACATTCGGTGCTTTACCTTTGTTAATAGGGGCGCATGAAGGACTTCATGCGATTGGAGCAAAGTTAGCTGGAGGAGAAATTTTAGGTGCAGGTATAAACTCAAAAGGAGTTTATGTTACAATAGAATACACTCCTACCACAGATCTAGCTTCTACCTTACTTCCTAGCTTAGTTATTCCAACATTTGGGTTCTACATGATAAAGAAATGGAAAGAAGATAAGAAGCTTAAGAACTTAGGAATAGGCTTAGCATCTCTTATATTAAGCTTCGGATCCATACCTTTCGAGTATGGAGATTTCTCAACCCTTGGAGCATTCAAACACCTAGCATGGCTAGGCTCCGCTGTGGTCTCTTATACCATATCAAAGTTTATTTGACTAGACCACTAAGATGACATACCCCACAGCAAAAGGTTTACTCCCTTCTCTATGTACTGTCAAAATAGAGTCGTACAGCACCTTTGACCTATCATACTCAAAACTCTCAACAAACCCATTGTGAGGTTCTTTTGATAAGTCTTCCACAACACCATAAAACACAACCTTAAATCTCCTGTGAGTTTCCTTTTCCTCCGACCAATTCTTATCCAAGTCCGGATTAAGCAACTCAAAAAGTAAATGCTCATACCAAGTAAACTTATCCATCAAATGCTCTCTCAGATCCACACCACGACCAGATAAGTAACTCTTAACCTTTGGGGTCAAGTAAAAATCTGTACGAAACCCTTTATACTCATATGTTAATAAGTGTTCCATCACTTATAATTTAAAATTCCTTACTTAAAAACCATCCGAAAGGTTTAAATACTACTACTTATTAGTAGTAATATGATGAATGGGGCTTACTTTAGAGGGTCTACTCTACCACAAGTAGTGTACTCTCACTTAGCCTTTGGTGGGGATCAAACTACAGCAAAGGCTGATGTTGAAGAGCTTTATACCTATGGTGGACCTGTACTCATCAAGGAGAGTGGAAGGGGAAACAGAGTGAAGATATTCCACTTCGGAGACTATGGGATTGTAATAAAGAAGATGAATAGTGAGAAAGAAGCTGAAGACGAAGTAAGAAACTTAACAGAGATTTTAGATTATGTAGCTAGAGGTGGTGGATTAGGAGGGATGATTAAAGAGAGAACTTCAGCTAATATAAGAAACGTTGGAGAGTATGTTATTAAGCAGTATCTTTTAGACGAAGATAACCTCTTGCTTGAAGACGTGTTGAGAAGTAAAGACACAGCAAGAGAGCTTCTAAGAGAATTTGGTGAGAGATTACATATAACACATGGACTCTTAGAAGCTAAGTATAGGTTGAAGAAGCCTGTTAAGAACTACGAGAAAGAATTCATGAAGAAAGTCCTCAAGAAAGAAGGTATTGATACATCTATACTAAATATTCTCCCAGATGAAGTATATACACTAACTATCTCAGATCCAGGGCCACAGAACATCATAGTCAGCAATCTAGGAAAGATTGCTGAAGAATTAGGAATCCAATACAAGAATCCACTTGGCTTGATTGACTTTACACTCATAGACGGAGAGTTTAGATATGGAGATCCTTTAGCTGATGTTGGGAAATTCTTAGGTTACCTTGACAGACTCGAAAAAGAAGGAATAGAAACCAAAGAGTACAAACGTGCCTTCCTAGAAGGATATGGTCCTCTATCCAAGGAGGAAATAATTAAAGTGGAGACATACAGGCTCTATAAAGCTTCTCAAAACATAAAATCAGGAAAAGAGAAAGATTACTGGGAAAGCTACATTACAGATCGCATCCTTAACTTACAGGACTTCCTTAGCTCCCACTTTTCAGCATAGTTCTTCTACCCTGTACCTATACCCATAAAGTCACCTCCAACACTATAATTAAGAAGAACTCCTGCACTACTCTTTTTCCAAATGGAACCAAAAGGTTTATAAAGCCTTTGCCGTTAAATTTATAAAGATATTGGAGGGTTCATGATGCCAAGAACTTCTAAATCTAAAAAGACTTCTCAATCCAAAAAACCTAAGAAACCAAAGTCAAAAACCACAAAGACAAGAACAAAGAAGGTAACAAAGAAGTCAACAAAGACAAGTGGAAGAGTTTGCCCAGCATGTGGATCACCAAACCTAAGATTCGACCCCACAAAAGGAGAACTTGTGTGTCAGAGATGTGGTCTAGTTGTAGATCAGTCATCCATAGACTTTGGGCAGGAATGGAGAGAGTTCGACTTTGATCCGGCAACAAGTAGAAGGAGAGTAGGTTCACCTTCTACGTATACAAAGCATGACAAAGGAATGGGTACGAGCTTAGGAACAGCCTCTGACTTATTTAACCTAGAGAAAGGAAAGAGAAGGAAGTATTACAGGTTATCCAAGTGGCAAAGTAGAATCTCAACAGCCACAGAAAGAAACCTAAAACAAGCACTTGCAGAGCTTAGAAGAGTTGTATCTTACTTAGACATTCCACAGATAGCACATGAGGAAGCTTCTAAGATATACAGAATGGCTGCAGAGAGAGGTTTAGTAAGAGGAAGGTCTATGGAATCTGTAGTAGCAGGAGCTTTGTATGCTGCATGTAGAATACATGGTGTCCCAAGAACGTTAGACGAGATAGCAGAAGCCTTTCCATTAGATAAGAAGGAAATAGGAAAAACATATAGATTCATATGCAGGGAGCTAAACATAAGAATACTCCCAACCTTACCAACAGACTACGTATACAGATTCTCCTCAGAGTTAGGACTAAGTTCCAAAACAATAGCAAAGGCTGTTGAACTCATAAAAGAAGCTCAAAGAAAAGAAATAACTTCAGGTAAAGGACCTATGGGTATAGCAGCTGCAGCATTGTATGTAGCAACTTTACTATGTGGGGAAAAGAGGACTCAAAGAGAAGTGGCAGACGTGGCAGGAGTAACTGAGGTTACAATAAGGAACAGGTACAAAGAATTACTTGAGAAGCTTGACTTGGGAGAGAAAATCAAGAAGCTTGAGAAGGAATCATCTTAATCTTTTCAATTCTCTTCTTATCCTTTCCCAACTTTCTCTTGTCCTAAAGCCCTTTGGATTAAAACTTGTCCTCACTCCTTTTAGTTTTTCTAACACAACACTTAGCTTTGGTTCGTTGATCTTTAAAGACGAGGCTAACTTGCTGATGTCGAAGTAGAAAGGAGGGTATTCTACCTCTTCTGAGATAAGTTGTGTTCTCTTATTAGTTTGTGCTATGGCTTTTGCTAGCTCTTTGTCCCATATCTTCCCTGTGAACAAGGGTCCGTACTTCACATCCTTCTTACAATCACAGTAAACTGTTCCGTGCTTTCTGCAGTATTCTATCTCCTTTATTTGGTCTAAGAGAGTGTCCACTCTCTTTGCCCCCCTTTCTTTCTTGAAGTAAACCCTATACCCTTGGATTGTATCGTAAGCATAAATGGGCTTCATTGCATATTCGTACTGCGCTCCCATCTCAATAACTTTCTTTATTAGGATCCTGATACCCGACTCGTTGTAGAACTCTGTCCTATAAGATATGGAACCATATCTTCTTCTACATACTTTTGGATATGTTCCAGCTAAGGCTCCTGTGTCAGTAGCACATATTCCCAAGTATCCCCCAACTTTCAATGCCTTTAAGGCATTGTCTAAGAAAGGTAGGGAGGATCCAAAAGGATCTATGTCAATGTAACCATACTTTTCTCCTTCTGTTAGCAATCTGTTAGCATCCTCATTTCTTATAATAGCGTTAACTTTGTTAAGTTTGACATTCCTGATCATTATCTTATAAGCCTTCTTACTTCTATCATTTAAAGTGACGTCCAAGCCAAGTTTAGCAAACCTTATACCTCTAACACCAGTCCCTGCAAGAAGGTCCAGAACCTTCTTTGGTCTTAGAACATTAAGTAATGCTACGCTTATGTCTCTATCTTCCTTCTTGTGTGGATTGTAGAAGACGTCCATCTCGCTGGATACCTTCCCCACACTAGCCCATATCCTAACATCGCCCTCTTCAAAAAGCTTGTATTTCATAAACAATAATCAACTAAAGACCAATATAAAACTTGTTAAA
>CAZQAZ010000012.1:0-14388 GCA_964591855.1 Candidatus Woesearchaeota archaeon
TTATTCTTTCTAAGGTGTCCGCATCTCTTGGGTCTTTGTCCTGTCTTAACCTAACAAACCTTGGGAATCTTAAAGCAAATCCTGATTCATAAGTAGGAGACTTCTGGATCTCTTGATACTCTACTTCGACTACAACTTTTGGCATGATCTTTACCATGTTTTTAGTTTCAGATGTGATGTATGGTTTTAGTAGTTTTGTCATGTCCTCATAGGTTACGTCCCATTCATTAGTTTTCTTTTCTTTTATTCCAGTACTCATCATACCAACTTCCACGAATTTGTCCCCATCTCTACACGATAGTATGAAAGAGCTTAAAGTTCCAGCTCTTTTACCTGTTCCATACGTCGCACCTGTAATCACAAGGTCAAGAGATTCCATAACTGGTTTCACCTTAAACCAGTATCCAACTCTTCTACCTGGTTGATATTTTGCATTAAGATTCTTTACCATTACTCCCTCTTGTCCATGAGCTAGAGCTTCTCTGTAGAACTTCTCCGCTTCCTTGAGATTCTTAGTTCTAACTTGTCTTGCAAGGTCAAAACTCTTGCACTTCTTTACGACTTTCTTTAGTCTTTCCCACCTCTCTTTTAATGGAAGTTCGAATAGAAGTTTTCCGTCTATGTAAACCACGTCAAAAGCTTCTGTTCTAACAGGAATTTCTTTAACCATCTTTTCAATATCATACTTCCTTTGTATTCTTTGGCTTAGGACTTGGAATGGCCTTGGCTTGCCATTCTTATCGACGGCAAGAGTTTCAGAGTCTATAATGGCTTTTTTGGCCTTTATATGCTCTCTGTAAACCTTAACTAACTCGGGGAACTGTTTTGTTACGTTCTCAAGTCTTCTTGTGAATATCCATATCTTTTCGCCATCTTTCATGATAAGTGTTCTTAATCCATCATATTTCCATTCTATTGCAGGTTCCTCCACTTTGTCTAAAGCATCTTTTAGGTCTTTAGCCTTCTCAGCAAGCTGGACTATTATAGGAACACCCATCCTTACTTTTATGTTCTTTAAGCCCTCTTCCCCTTTAGTCTTAGCGATGAATGCTATCTCACCATAGTTTGGAAATAAGTTCCAAGCCCTCTCTACGAGCTTCGAATCAACATTAAATGCCTTTGATATAGCATCTCTTACACTTCCCTCTCCTGCGCCAACCCTTAATTCCCCAATTATTAACCTTACAATATACTTTGCATCTCTTGGAGAAGCATGGGATAACAAACCGGCCACAATGTCTATCTTATTTTTTATTGTTCCAGACCCTTCCAACTTAGCAGCTTTTTCCATTGCCTGTAAAAAGTCTTTTGTGTCTATGGTTCTCTTACCAAGTGTCATTTGTCTTTTTCTCTTCATGAAGTATTCTGTCACTTCTCCAAGATCTCCTATCTCGTTCATCTTTTTTTGAAGCTCAGAAGGTTTTATCCCAGAGACTTTTATTATAGCTTTTTCTATCAGCTTTGAAGATATGCCCACTTCCCTTTCATCGTAATCTGGGAATATCTTACCCATGAGGAAAAGAACTATGTATGGAAGCTCTTTGTCTGGAACTTTTTTTAAGAATGATGCTATTATGTCTGTGATCTCAAGTCTTTTTGTGGTAGCCTCGAGCTTTTCGTACACTTCTGATAATTTCTTAAATTCCATAAGTTTTATATTCTCCCTTTAATAATAAACTTTATGCCAGAGGTCTTTGATTCCCAAGCAAAAAGCTTACTATTGAGAGACAAGAACATATTCTACATAACTTTAATATCTCTCATTTATCTTCTCTCATGGGCGTTAGTCTCTCCATACATAACGATAAGAATTCATGAGATTACAAGGAGTTTCTTCATAACAGGTTTGTTGGTAGCTTTGTACTATGTGATAAGACTTTTGTTGGACATTCCAATTAGTAGCTTTTGTGAGAAGAGAAACACTAAGAAGGTCTTGGAGTCATTTTTTGTTTTGGCTGTACTTGTATCTTTGGCGTACATTATAATTACAGATGTGCGTCAGCTTTTAGTCCTAAGATTATTACATGGTATAGTTGCAGCAGGTTTGTGGATCTCCTTTTGGACTTACTCAAGGGAAGTTAGAGCTAAAAAGAAACTAAAAGAGAAGCCCGCAGAACTTCTTTTAATGGACTATCTTATGGATTTTGTTCTTGTTTTAGGGCCATTTGTTGGTGGTTTGATTATGATGAAGTATAGTTGGGTATATGGCTTTGTGCTTACTTCAATAGGTATGTTAGTTGGCTTAGGCTTGTCTCTGGTTAAGATAAAGCCTATTAAGTCTCCAGTTAGGACTCTCAAGCCATTCAAAGAGGAGTTCAGGAACTTCACTTTATTTAAGAGAGTCTCCACGCTCCCGATACTTGTTGCACTTTTCTTTGGGATGGGTAGCATATTTTGGGTCATCCTTCCAATACTCCTGTTTATGAATGGCTTCTCTATTTTTGAGATAGGTCTTACATTAACCCTTATGTATGTATCTGGGTTATTGATGGAGGAGACAGCAAGAGAGCATACATTGAAAATGGGAAGTAAGAGGACGATCTTATTTAGTCTCGTCCTTCAAGCTATTGCATTTTGGATGGTGAGCAAGACATTCTTCCCACCAGTAGTTTATCTTTCTGCATTTTTGGCTGGCATGTCTTGGTTATACTTTAAGCAGGCATCAGACTTGTACTTCCTTAGTGTACTTAAAGTTGATATGAAAAATACGGTTGATGGGTCTTTAAGGATGTTCCTAGAATTGGGAGCAGCTGTTATAATACCTCTTGTAGGCTATCTCCTATCTGCAAGAGACGCATCAAGTGTTCTAATGTTGCTGGCCTTCTTGAACCTCCTAGCGGTGATATTTGTCTTCCCACTTAGGAGTCCAAAGAAAGCCCACACGAAATATTTTTAAAATTGATTTCTCACTTAAGAGTTATGAAAAAGATGTTGATTGTGCTTTTGATAGCAGCTTTGCTAAATGTGGTGTACGGGCAGGTTGTAGTAGACGATGTTAACACTCCTTTTTATGTTAAGCCTGGGGAGCTAGTGAAGGCTAAGGTCTTTCTTTACAATTTTGGAGATGTGGACGAGAGGGTACACGCAAGCATAGTTGTCTCAGGAAAAGACTATTACCACGAATACAAGACGTCTCCACTCATTGTTAGGACAGATAATACTCAGATGATGGTCATATACTTTAAGGCACCTGAGCAGGAGGGAGAATATACCCTTAAAGTTAAAGCTTACACAGACGATCATTACTTTGATGACGAGTACAACTTCAAAGTTATAGGAGAGTCTAAAGACTTTGAGGTTAGTTTATGTTCAGATGAGCCTGTTGTAGAAAGAGGCTCTCAAGGAAGTGTGGACATATGTATTGCTAACACAGGTACAGAAATGGAAGACTTTACCGTTCTACTCTCTAATTGGACTGAGTACTTCATAGACGAGCCTTCCTTCACATTGAGTCCTTCGGAGGAAAAGAGGGTAAGCATAGAACTTCCTGTGGACTCGACTAAAAGTGTGGGAGTCTATGATGTTAATGTTGAGATTAGAGCTGTAAGGGCACAAGTGTCAAAGAATGTAACTTTTAAGCTTTACGTTGTAGGAAGTGATAAAGCTAAGACCTTAATAGAAACAAATGTATCAACCACTTCAACCATTGCTGGAGACACAGTAGTCCTTAATATGAGTATAGTAAACAAGGGATTACCAAATGTTTATAAGATTAATGTTACTTATCCGCAAAACTGGACGGGCAATGAGATAAACTCATTTGCTGTCTTCCTTCCAACTAATGGTAGGAAGATAATTACTATGGAGTTCACACCTAAAGAGGAAGGGAGTTATCCAATTTCAATAGAAGTGGCAACGGATGAAGGAATAATCTTCAAGAAAGACTTCGTTATTAACTCCTTTGGAGGCAAGCTTGGAATTAACTCTTTGACTGGTTCTTTCTATAGAGTTGTGAAGTCAAGAATTCCACTTTATGCTTTCATTGTTCTTGTTACCTTGGGTGTAGTATTCTTATTGCTGACGTATTACTATAACAAGAGTTATTATTACATCTATCCTAAGAGGGGAGAGAAAGATAAAGATATAAAGATAGACTTGCAATAGAGTTCTATGGCTGAGTTCATTGGGCAGGAAGTTGTTGAGAGAGATGAAAAGCTTGCTTCAGCTTTGTATAACAGAAGCAATTATGGTACTCTAAAGAAGGGCGAGCTGTACCTATCACTTGTAGAGGCTTTTTTCCTGCTCGAGAAAGGGAAGATAAAGGTCATACGTGGTAAAAAGCCTCTAGACAAAGAGTCTTTTCTTAAGTTGGCTAGAAGATACGATAAAAGATTCTTAATAAGGTACACCGTGTACAAAGATTTGAGGGAAAGAGGTTATGTGGTCAAAACAGCTTTAAAGTATGGTGCTGACTTTAGAGTATACCCTAAAGGAAAGAAGATGGGAGAAGACCACTCAAAGTGGGTTGTATTCGTGGTTCATGAGTCTGAAAGATTTAACTGGAAGAACTTTGCAGCTATGATGAGGGTAGCACACAGTGTAAGGAAAAGCTTACTCATAGCTGTGGTAGACGACGAGCTTGACGTAACTTACTATGAAACAGATTGGTTGAAGCCGTGATCTCGATGGATAAAATAACCAAGAGCATAATACTAATATTAATTGAAGTTTTGCTTGTAATTTTCTTTTTAGGCTACTCCTCTACGTTTGAGTTCACAGCAACTGTATTCTTCCCGGTTGTTTTTGCAGTCACACTTTACTTTATAGTCCTGAACCTCTTTGAGATCAATTTCAGCAATAAAAAGTACGATTACATATTTGCTCTCTTAATAGGTGGTTTGGCTCTCTTCTCTACAGCCATAGGATACCATTACTCTTCTAATAGGATAGATAATTTGATACTTGGGCTTGGTGGTGTAGAAGAGAATAAAATACAAAGCACAATAGAGTACATGGACGAGTATTTCTCACATTGGTTAATGCTTTCTGGTTTGGCTGTGGTTTTGATCTCCTTACTGTCTTGGCACTTCCTGCATCAGTCCAAAGTTACCAACTCAAAGCCCGAGAGGAAGGTGTTGGACACCTTCTTTATAAGCTTTGCAGGTACGATGTCAGGTGCGTTGGCAGGTTTTCTATCAATAGAGGCTAATGTGGTGAAGATTGTAATGTTTCTGTTGATAGTGCTTACTCCATATACACTGATCAAGCTAAAGAGCATGAGGTTTAGCGAAAGGAACTATGAGTTACTTCTTTATACCACTACTGCTTTAAGCTCCTACATGGCTCTTGTAGTAGCTTATTATCTTGTATTCAAGACAAAGTTTATAGTAACACCGTTCATGTGATGAAAGTTGATGGCGGATTTTAATCTAGGACAGCACTTCATGATCGATAGAAAGGCCATATTAAGATTAGTTTCTCATGTACCAGAAGGTAAAGTTATTCTTGAGATAGGGCCTGGAACGGGAATCTTATCAAGAGAGTTAAAATCCAAGGCCAAGAAACTTATCTTAATAGAGAGGGATAAGAGGTTTGAGCCCTATCTAAAAGATTATGATGTGATATTCGACAATGTATTGGAGATGAAGAAGCTACCAAAGTTTGAGGTGGTAGTATCGAACTTGCCATTTAACATAGTTGAGCCACTCTTCTTTAAGCTTTTAAGAGTGGACTTCGAGGAAGCTTATCTCACAATATCTAAAAGGACATACAAGAAGCTTACAAGTAGGACGAGCAAGTTAGGACACATAGTCTCACACTTCTTTGACATCGAAAAGTTAGAGGAGTTTGATAAGGATTCTTTTTATCCACAGCCAAGGGTGAGAGCAGTGTTGGTGAGAGTGCGTCCTAAGAAAGATGGAGATAGCCTAGTAAAAAAGTTTCTTAGGATGTACGATAAAAAAGTAAAGAATGCTTTGATCGACACATTCATTGGAATCAAGACTAAGAATCAAGTTAGAGAGCTCTTCGTTAGATTTGATGAGGCAGTGTTGAACACGAGAGTAAGGAATATATCTTTAGAGGACCTAAAAAGAATAGAGGCGATGCTTCTTGAAGAGGAAAGGAACTTACGTAGAAAGGAAAGTAGCTAATATGCTACGTGAGAAGGGATGGATAGTTATAAGATCTACTGGTAGCTTTGGCCTAGCCGACCTTGTGTGTATAAAGGATGGTAAAGCTATGTTTATAGAGTGCAAATCAACGAGATCCGATAGGATTTACTACAAGTCTTACATGGGTAGGAAGCTTGAGGGATTTCCCTTCTATGTTGTAGCAGATTTTGGATATGGGAAGATAAGAATACTCAAGCCAAAGAAGGTCATAAAGCCAACGGATGGACAAGATTTTGCAGAATTTTTACAAAAAGATTTATAAATGATTCGGTTTTATATAATTTACCATTTTTAGTTGGTGTTAAAAGTGGCAGAGGCAGGAGTCAAGAAGATACCCTTAATGGAATTGGTTGAAGGTTGGGAATCTAAGAGATTCGGTAGAGACAAGGCCATTTATGTTCATGTTGGTTCTGGGGTTAAGTTCGATGTTGTTATCGAGAATGGTAAGTTTTTAGTGAGATCTAATACACCTGGACAAAAGGAAGTTGTATTAGACACTGAAGAAGAGCTAAAGAGATTCTTATTTAAGATGATGTGTTTAATAGATAATTACTCTATTTGAATTCTACTTGAATATCCCAACAAGTGCTTTAGACTCGTTTTTAAGCCCAACCACGTCAAGCGATTCTACCTTTATGATAACGTTAAAGTCGATGTGACCTTCTTTGTTTAACTTTTGTAGGTCTTTTATTCCTATCATCTCTGGCTTGATTATGATCTTAAAGGATTTACTTTGTGGGGAGTCCATAAGAACTTCTATCTCCCTTTTGAAATCAACAAAGTTTCTTTTTGGATCGTATATCACAGGTGTATCCTTGTTCTCCTGCTCGACTGTAATTCTAAACTTCGTGGCAAGTCCAGAGTTGTTTGTCACGGTTACAACTAAAGGTAAGCTTTCACCTTGGCTTACTTCAAGAATTCTTGGCTTTACATCTATGTCAATAAGGGCTTTTAACCTTCTGGATAGCTCAACAAGTATGGCTAAAGTTCTTTTGGTTGTGAAGTACCTTTTGAGGATGTCATGTATTTGATTTATGAACATTGTACTTTGGAGATTGGTTTTGTTAATCCTTTGCATGATCACCGGCACATCGTCTGGACGTGCGTAGGATTCTATACTTCTTTTAATGGCATCCATTATCTCTTTGGACTCGAATATGTTAACAAGCATGAACTTTTAAATCAATATGCTTAAATAAAGCTTTCGACTTAAATTGTTATGGAAGAGATTGTTGTTTACTATTTAATGTCTCTATTCTCCAACTTCAGAAGTGGGTTCGAGGTTGTAACATTCTTTGGTTCAGTTTACTTCATAGCCCTAGTCCTCATTGCTTTATTGCTTATCAACAGGAGGAGATTCTTAATGTATCTTAAGATGTATGTTGCATTATGGATTAGCATCTTTGCTTTGAAACTTTCTGTTGGTAGGATAAGGCCAAATGGAGACTTATACTCTTTCCCATCAGGACATACAGCCAATGCTTTTGCATTGGCTATGTTGTTGTACCTTGAAGATAAGAGATACTGGCCAATGTTTATTCTAGCAGCGATCATTGGCCTGTCGAGAATAGTTTTAGGTGAGCACTATTTATCGGATGTGCTTTTTGGGGCATTTTTTGGGATGTTAATAGCATTGTTCTCTTTTAAGGAGCGTGCTACAAAATGAGAAAGGCTGTACTTTTAATTTTGGTACTTGCCATGTTGACTAGTTTTTCATACGCTAAGGAAGTGAGCATGAAGGTTCCTGCTGTTATACTGTATGAAAACGGAACGTCTAAGGGGACAATGTCAACGTTAACTTTGGATGTAATACCTGGGAAAGGAAGGGTGTTTGTTTCAGCCATGCCTCTAAGTCAGACGGATACGCAAGCTTCGGCGAGGATAGCTAATAAGGTTGCATGCGAGCTGACAGGCGTAGACTGCTCGAAATATGATTTTCTTTACTCATTAAGCTCGCAATATGGTGTTGTGGGTGGGCCATCAGCTGGAGCAGCTATGGCTGTTCTTACAATATCAGCGCTAAGTGGTGAGACAATAAATAAGAGCATAACAATAACTGGGACTATTAACTTCGATGGAAGTATAGGAGTTGTTGGTTCCATAGAAGAAAAAGCCAAAGCAGCAAGAGACGATGGATTACAAGTAATACTCGTACCAAAGGTTGAAGAAACAAATGTTAGCGGTATAAAGGTTGTTGGTGTTAGAGACATAAAAGAGGCATATAGTTTATTTGTTGGTAAGAGCATAGAGGAAGGAACATACGAAGTAAATTACACAGATTACAATACTTTAATGAATATAACTGCACACAAGCTTTTTGGCGAATATGACCTGAGGTACAAGTGGTTATCGTCCTCAGGAATTAACATTTCTGATGAGGTAATAGAGCACTACAACCAAACTAAAGCACTACTTGATGAGGGAAGATTCTATAGTGCTTCAAGCTACAGTATAAGAGGAATAATAGAGTGCATGGAACTTCTTAACAAGCATTACAACAACTCGGGGGAAAGAATAAACACTTACTCAAAGTTATTGGAGGAATATAAAAAGAAAGTAAAAAACATCAAAGAGTTAGACTCGGTTAGCGATATAGAGGTTTTACTTGCTTTGAAGGACAGAATACATGAAGCTGAGGACATTCTACTGGACAGTAACGAGACTGAGTACAGGAAAGCTGCATTATTCGAAGCGAGGGTGTTATCCATTAAGTACTGGTATGAAAGTTTGGATTACTTTACCTCAAGCACATCATTCTACTTTGATGAGTCGAGATTAAGACCTCTATCCGAGCTTAAGATCACGGAAGCAAGAGATGCAATTGTGTATGCAAAAACAATACTTGGTTTAGACTTAAGTGAGGCAGATAATATCCTTCAAAAGGCTGGTAAACTTTACTTAGATGGAGATTATTTAGCAGCTACATCAAAAGCTGTGGAAGCAAAGGCAATAGCAGGGCTTTACCTTGAGTTATATGGTCTTGAGAATACATCCCTTATTCTTGACTATAAGATGATGGAAGCTCAAAGGTACATCTCAATAGCTCAGAGACAAGGGATAACACCAGTTCTTGCTATGAGTTACTTAGAGTATGCTAGGACATTAAAAGAGGATAGAGACGATTCTGCCTTACTTTATGCTTCGTATTCAAAAGAGTTCGCCCTTGTTTCAAAAGAAATAGCTTCGTATTCTTACACGCAAGTGGGCTATAAAAATATAGATAAGAGATATGGGTGGATACTACTCTCTCTTATACTTGCCCTCCTTGCGATCACATACATTAGAACGAAGCATTAAGCACTTAGTACCTTAAGTTCTCACCGCTGCTTGTTCCAAGTTCAAGTATTATGGATAGCCTTTTGATAGCAACATCGAATATTCTTCCTCTTTCGAAATCTTCCTCAGCTTCTGCTTTCTTCCTTAAATCATCTAGACTTGCAAGAACATGCTTCTGTAGTTCTTTGTTTACGCCACCTTGCATCTTTAGTGTGTATATTAAAGATTCGATGTACTCTAATTGAGATATAAGTATCTTCCTATCTTTTGTGTGTGGGATTATGGACATTATGTAGTAGATTAAGGAGTTATATGTGTTCGCAAGAGCTTTCCTCTCGATGTCTGTTATATCTTCTAAGACACTCTTCTTCATGAGTTCAAACTCTTCCTTAAGCTCCTTAACTTCATCCTTATCAAGCTTCTTAAGGCTTAACTCTCTGATTTCTATCTTAGCCTCTTTTAATTCCTTATCCAGAGCTTCTACCTTTCTTGAGATTTCACTTATATTTGAACTTAAGTTGCTTAGGATCGAGTTTATCCTACCGAAGTTGTCTGCAGCGTCTCTTGCATACTCTTTTAATAGCTCATTGAGATGATTGTCTTTTTCTTTAACCTGTTTGAACATTTCACCATACTTGTCTATAATTGGAGCTACTTTTTCGATCCTTTTCAGATTTGATTCAGCTTTTTTGTTTATTTCATTGACCTTTTTCTCAAATGCTTTAATACTTGAGTATATCTTCTTTATTTCCTTTCTTACTTTTTCAAGATAGGAAACGTCTTTAGATACTTCCTTCTTAATCTCATTTATGTCTTTCTTTTGCCTTAGGATTATATCTTCAAACTTCTCCCTCTCCCAGAAGTACTTCTTTGCTATTTTCTTAGCCTCTTCCTTGGTTTGGAATCCACCAATAGCTTTCTTTATGTTTTCCTCTTCTTTTGCTATGGCTTTAACCTGCTCTTTTATCTTAGGTAATTCTCTCGCCACTTTTTCTATTGAAATCTTAGAGTTTTTCTCAAGTTCTCTTATTTTGGACTCAGCTTCTCTAAGGTTCTGCCTGAGCTTCTCTATCTCTTCCTTTGTTTCCTTTAGCTCTTTCACTTCTTTCTCGGTTTTCTTTCTCTTTCTTTCAAGCTCATCTAATGTTTTATCCACTTCTTTTAATTGAGCATTAAGTTTACTTTTTATACTTATTAACTCTGAGTTTATGTCACGGAACCTTATGGTCTCAGACTCTATTTGATTTTCGATTATCTCTTTTAGGTCTTTGAAGTCTTTGGCTTGAGCATTGAGTCTTTTTTCAAGGTACTTATCAACCATTCCTCCCCTCTCAAGCTCCATCTTTATTCTGTTTAAATTCTTCATGTTCTCTTCAAGTCTTGCTATTATTGATCTGACATCTCTTTGATACTTGGCTAGTTCGGAGCTTGTTAAGTTAAGCCTCGAGTATAAATCGTTTATTTCTTTGTTGTACTTCTTAAGCTTGTTAAGCTTGGACTCGAAGGATACATCTTTGTCCTTAAGTTCGTTAAGAACCTTTAGAATCTTCTGGATTTTCTTTTCATTCTTCCCAGACTTTGACTTTAGCTCACTTTCTAGAGCTTTAAGTTTAGTATTTATTAAGCCAGAAAGCTCCCTACTTTTCTTTAGATAGTCGCTGAAGTTCCTTTTAAATTTTAAGTATTCTTCTTCGTATTCCTTTACTTTGTCTTCCTTACTAGTAATCTTTGGCTTTGACTGTATTCGCTTTTGTTTTGACTTCTTACGCATAAAGAATTATAAAAAGCTTTATTTTTATAGTTTATGAATCAAATAAAAAGAACAAAAAGGAATTACTCATAGATTCTTGAACGAATCTATGACAAAATCTTTCATTTCCTGCTCGTTTGCGAATCCAAATGATTTGCTGTATCTCTTATTTCCATCTCTGTCATAATATCCCTTGGATAGGGATATGAACTTGTTTCCATCTTCTGTCTCTTTTAAGGAAATTTCTACGAACTTTCCTGAGCCGTATTTCTTTTCGAAGGACTTCAAGACCTTGAAGTCCACCCTTTCTCTCCTTTCTCTTCTAAATGGCATTATTTTCCACCTCTGTCTACGACCGCATAGAAAGAGTCTATTTATATACTTTTGCATTCTAGTTATCCGCTGCTTTTGAGTTCAAAAGAAAAATAAGAAAGAAGAAAAATTTACTTCAAGACTTCCATCACTAATGTCAATGTTGCTATGAGGCCGAAGATGAATGCTAAGCCTCCTCCTATGTACATACCGATCATTGTGATTGTACTGGACATTGTTGGTAATACTTCAGCTAAGATCTGGAAGACATTGTAGAAGATAAGCCATACTGCTGCTACTGCTAAGTACATTATTCCCTTCTTGCTCTTGTAGCCAAGTTTTGTCCACATCCAAGCAAATGCTAGCCACAAAATTGCTAGGATGGGTAAGAAAAGTGTGTTTTCTGCTACCATACTATCTACTAAAAAAAGGGTGTATAAAAAGGTTTTGAATCAAATTCTTCACTCTCCAGTGAAATAAATGTTTATAACTGAAGAAGAGCATAGATTATTAGGTGATGCACTATCAAAGCGGTTTGGAAAGGATCTTTATCTTTTGGACTTGTAAATATCCCAGTAGTAGTTTATCCTGCAATAGAATCAAAGGCTATTTCATTTAAGGAACTACATAAGGACTGTGGCACACCACTAAAACATAAAAGATGGTGTCCAAAACATAACAAAGAAGTTCCATGGCAAGACGTGGTAAAAGGCTTTGAAATAAGTAAGGGAAAGTACATAATAGTTACAAAAAAAGATTTAGAAGCTGCGAAGTTAAAAACTACTAAGAACATAGACATAGTTCAGTTCATAAACGTTGGAGAGATAGACCCAATATTTTATGGAACACCATATTACCTTGCTCCACTTGAAGGGGGAGAAAAGGCATTTTGGCTTCTTAAGGACATACTCTCATACCTGAACAAAGCAGCTGTTGCGAGGGTTGTAATACGTAATAGGGAGTACTTAGTTGTCATATACTCTTATAAGAAAGGATTGGTTATGCACACTCTTCATTATCCATACGAAGTTAGAGACATGGATCAGATAGAGGAGTTAAGTAAAAAAGTGAGATACTCTCAAGAAGAGAAGAAGCTTGCCATAGAGCTAGTCAAGTCTTTAAGCTCAAAGTTTGACATATTCAAATTCAAAGATAGGTATGCAGAGGCCTTAAAAGAAATAATATTATCTAAGATAAAAGGAGAGAAGGTAAAGACCCCCAAGGAGAAAGTGGAGACAGCTAAGAGTTTAATGGAAGCTTTGAAGGCAAGTGTAAAGAAGAAGAGGAAAAAATGATAAAGCCAATGCTTTGTAAGGTTGGGGAGCCATTTGATTCTAAGGATTGGGTTTTTGAATTAAAACTAGATGGAACAAGAACGATAGCTTTTGTGGAAGGTAAGAAATACAAGCTAATAAACAGAAGAGGAAAGAACTTCACGAAGAGGTACCCTGAGTTTAAGACGCTTCCACAATACTTGAATTGCAAGTCTTGTATACTTGATGGGGAAGTTGTTGTGTTCAATGATAAGGGAGTTCCAGATTTCTACGCTCTAGAGAAGAGAGAACAAATAACGAGAAGTATAAAAGCAGAGCTTCTATCCAAGACTTTACCAGCAACTTTTGTTGTGTTTGACATACTTGAGAAAAATGGAAAGAACTTAATGCAGCTTCCATTGGAAGAGAGAAGAAAAATACTTAAAGCTACATTAAAGGATTGTGATTTTGCTTTTGTTTTGGATTATGTTGAGGAGAAAGGGAAGAAGTACTTTAAGGCGGCTGTTAAGAAAGGATTTGAAGGGGTGGTGGCAAAGCGTAAGGGTTCAATATACGAGCCAGGTGTTCGTTCTTCAAACTGGCTTAAAATAAAAGCAAAGCTTACTGTTGATGCTATAATAATAGGTTATACAGAAGGAAAGGGGAAAAGGAAGGGCACATTTGGAGCCCTTGTGCTTGGAGCTTATCACAATGGCAAACTTATTCACATAGGAAGAGTTGGAACAGGTTGGAATGAGGAACAACTTTCTTATATCAAATCAAAACTTGTTCCTCTCAAAGTTAAGACATGCCCAATTAAGAACACATTTCCTGAGTGGAAATCGTATCAAGAAAAGCATAGCGTTAAATGGGTTAAGCCAAAACTCATAGCAGAAGTAGAAGCTATGAGCATAACTCCAGATCTAGAGCTTAGAGCTCCTTCCTTCAAGAGACTAAGAGACGATAAGCCATTAAAGGAGTGTGTGATCTAGAACTCCAACACAAACTCCCTTAAACCCTTGCTCCTTCCCTGCAATGGAACCTGCTCAAAGTAAACCTTAACATTTGTTATACCTCTCCCTTCACAATACTCTCTAAGCTGACTTTCAAGTTCTTTAAGTTCATCGTTACTGTATAACTCATATTCCTTGCGAGCAAGCCTGTTAACGAATAACAAGTATCCATAATCAGCTCTTGATTCGAATCTTGGAAGGAAGCTGGATAAGTCATATTTCATGAGATCTCTTGCATCCATTACAGGAATCCTACGCTCAATGAACTTCAACTCTATTCCTATGAGTTTACTTTGCTTCTTAAGAACTTTGTTTTGGCTTAGTTTTCTAGGATCCAAGACAACCAAGTCGTGTCTCCCACCAGTTATCTCCCCATGTCTTATTTCTTCTTTTAGACATGGGTGTTCACCATGTATAAGAGAAAGCACACCACTAACCCCATTATCAAATGTAACTTCATACTCTCTTCCTAAGTTTTCTTTACCTTTCATTATTCTGTAAAGTTCTAGTCTTAAGTCCTCTTCACTTGCAACTGATAATGGATTCTCTAACACTTCTTCTATTACTTCTCTTATACTTTCTCCAGTCTCCCTTACCAAAGCCTCAACCAGATCCATATCTTTCCAAAAGGGAAAACCAATTTAAACTTTCCTAAAATAAAGCCCCGGGAG
>CAZQAZ010000013.1:0-12916 GCA_964591855.1 Candidatus Woesearchaeota archaeon
AGAAACATTAATTAAACTCCTCTTTTTCCTACATGGTATGAAGATGGCGATACTTGTTAGGACTGACCTTAAGATGGGTAAAGGAAAGATAGCCGCACAGGTGGCACATGCAGCAGTAGAAGCTTCTCACAAAGTAAGTAAACTAAAGTATTACAGATGGAAACTTGGCGGACAAAAAAAGATAGTGCTTAAGGTTAAAGACTTAAAAGAATTAAATGAGATCGTGTCAAAGGCCAAAAAGGAAAAGATAAACACAGTAATAATAAGGGACGCTGGACTAACACAGATAAGACCCGGAAGTGTAACCGTAGCTGCACTTGGACCTGATGACGACAAGAAGATAGATAAGATAACTTCTCATTTAAAGCTCCTTTAAGGAGTAAGCCAGCTTCCTTAAAGAGAACTTTACTCCTGGTCTCCTTTTTTCAACCGAGTCCAAAAACTTAGAGATGTCACTAAGCTTCCTTTTCACAAGTGGAAGCTTAAGATGGGAACACAATCTATAGACCTCCCTTTCAGGTATCACAGACATAGGCATGATCTTTTTACCAAGCTTGAACTTCTTATTCCCAAGCACAGAAGCCAAAACCATCTCAGCCAGCTCATCTTGCGTGGTAGAAACAACATTTCCCTTGCTTCCCTCTTTAAACTCCAATCCACCCTTAGAGAAAAAATACCTCATCAGATAATAAGAGGAACTCCTGCTTTTTACGAGTGTATACCTTTTAGCTTTGTGTTCACGCATGTACTTCCTGAATCTTCTAAAATTCATCCTTAGCAGACATCTATCACACACATATCTGTCCAAATAAGGTAAATATAAAGTAGCCCTCCTTCCACACATAAAACATTTATCCATAAGCTTTAAATAATAAAGTCTTTTAAAAAGGTTTATGAAGAGAGTTGAGGAGATCATACCCTTAATCCTAAAAGA
The DNA here is from genome assembly GCA_964591855.1 of Candidatus Woesearchaeota archaeon. GTDB lineage: Archaea > Nanobdellota > Nanobdellia > CAZCWL01 > CAZQAZ01 > CAZQAZ01. The sequence continues at coordinate 935 of CAZQAZ010000013.1, forward strand.
CCTAGAAAAAGTGCTTCAAATAAAGGACGCTAAGTTCTTAGTCGATTCCGATCTTAAGAAGTACATGAGGTTCTCAAGATTCTCTTTAGAAGAGGTCTCAAAACAGCTAAAAGAATTAAGAAAGTCTTTCTTAGAAACGCTTGGGTACTTCCCGGATAACACTGCAGAGAAAATCAAGGAGATAAGCGACAAAGTGCTTGACACAATAAGCTCGTTGAGGGAGAGGGAAACAAAGTACTATCCGAACCCAAGAGAGAGCTTTGAGGAGCTTAAGAAAGAGTTGTCAAGTCTAGCAGAAGATCTTATATCCAAGGTAAAGAATCTTTGATGTTCATGAAAGAACTTAGAACTAAAGAAGTTATTGAGTGGATTAAGAATTCTGACAAGATCTGTGTTATATTCCATATAGACACAGATGGTATTACTTCAGCCTACTTGTTCACAAGGCTTGTTGAGAAGCTTGGAAAGAATGTAGAGAGGTTCTACGCTTCTCCAGCCTCATCTTTCAACAAAAAACTCTACGACAAGGTTAAGGACTATGATTTGGTAGTATTCTTAGACTTAAGCATAGATCACAACACAAAGTATATAAACCTTCTATCTGAAGGCTCAAGAGTAGTAATAATTGATCACCACACTCTAAGACAAGATCTCAACTCCGATAGGATAATACACATATCAACAAAGTTCTTAACAGACAAATACTATCCAAACGCATACTTTGTATACAACCTCTTTAGGGACTACCTCAAAGAGTACGATTGGATAGCAGCTATTGGATTGATAGGGGATGGGGGAGCAAGATTCTATCCTGATTTCATGCGCTCAGTCCTCAAAAGACTTGGAATGGAAGAAGGTAAAGATGAGAACTTCCAAGATACAAAGCTTGGATACTATGACATACTTCTTGGGTCTGCAAGAATGTACAGCGGAGGAAGGGGTGCGCTAAAAGCACTCAAAATTCTACTTGAATGTAATAGCCCAGAGGAATTCGAAGATAACTCATCCATACTTAAAACATGGCACAAGAAGGTAAGAAGAGAACTTGAAGCAAAGATAAATGTGTTCAGGAGAAACGCTAGGAAAGTTGGAAAGCTGATGTATTATCACTTCTCAAAGCCAATATACAACATAGGCTCTCCCTTATCCACAATACTCTGTAAGGAATTTCCCCACAATCTAATAGTCATAACTGTGGACGTGAACCAAACCACAACTAAAGTCCATGCTAAAAGCCACACAGGAGAGTTCAACACCTATGAGATACTCGAGAAGTGCGTCCCCAATCTCAAAGGTGCTACATTCGGGGGCCATGTACAGGCGTCTGGTGGTTCATTCGACTCTAAGGAACTAAAGAAATTTGAAGAATGTTTATTCACTATTGCCAAGAACCTAAAGCCAAAGGAGATTAAGGAAAGCTAACATCACAAATGTTAAAAATATGATAGACTTCTTGTGTTTATGTTTGATTTGGAGCTAGGCAGAGTAATCAAGAAAATACAAGATTCCAACGCTAAAATAGTACTAGTGCAACTCCCAGATGGATTGAAGCCAAAAGCCACTAAGATATGCAAGGAAATAGAAAATGAAACAAATGCTCTTTGTATAATATGGGCAGGCTCGTGCTTTGGCGCATGTGACATCCCAAAAGTTAATGCTGATCTCATAGTACAATGGGGACACTCGGAGATGAGATATGGTAGCTGGTCTTGATGAAGCAGGAAGGGGAAGCATACTTGGAAATCTTTTCATAGCAATAGTAGACGCTGATGAGAGCACGATAAGGAAGATGAAGAAGTGGGGCGTTAAAGACTCTAAACTCTTGTCACCTAAGAAAAGAGAAGAACTCAGCGAGAAGATAAAAGCCAATACTAAATGGGCTATAACAAGCCTTAACCCACAAGAAATAGATGGGAGATTTGGAAATGGACTTAACTTAAATAAGCTTGAAGCAATAAAATATGCTGACCTAATAAACAAGATAAAACCTGAGAAAGCAATAATAGACTGTCCATCACCAAATATTATTGCTTTCAGAAACCTACTTAAGAGGTTCATAGAAACGAACACGGAACTAATAGTAGAACATAAGGCTGACTTAAAGTACACAATAGTCGGTGCAGCATCTATACTTGCCAAGACAGAAAGAGACAAGCATATAAACGCTTTGTCTGAGATGTGTGGAGTGAACCTTGGATCTGGTTACCCATCAGATCCAATAGCAATGAAAGGCGTAAACAAATTAATGAACACAGAATACAGTGTTTACATACGTAAGTCTTGGGAGCCTTACCTTAGAATACGAAGAGAAAAGGAGCAAAAGAAGTTGGGTGATTTCATTTGAAGATAGCTCATGTTGGAGACACACACCTTGGGAAGAAAGCACTGAAACTAAAAGAAAGAGAAAAAGATTTTGAGCTAGCCTTCGAAAGGTTCATTGATTCTGTCATAGAGAATAAAGTTGATATGGTGATTCACTCTGGAGATTTATTTGACACTGGAAAGCCAGACATAGAAGTTATACTATTTTGTATGAAGCAACTTGCTAGACTTAAGGAAAAAGGTATACCCTTCTTTGTTGTGAAGGGATCACATGACGTTGGCTTCGGTGACACAAAGACAATAATAGACTTATTAGAACAGGCAGGGCTATTGGTAGACCTTTCTAATCCAAGGTACTTACATGGTAACGAACTCCTGGGCGAAAGGGTGGGAAATGTTTGCATATATGGAGTGTGGGGGAAGAAGAGCAAGATCAAAGAATTCTATCAAAACATAAATGTGAAACTTGACCCTAACTGCTTTAACATACTTTTATTCCATCATGCTGTCTCATCCATAGCAGGTTCTGAGATGTTCGCTGACATTAACACTGAAGACCTGCCTAAGGGATTTGATTACTACGCTTCTGGACATTGGCATGGTAGAGAAGAACTAAAGTACAATGGAAAACCTTTGATTTACCCCGGCTCACTAGAGAACTGCAACATGGATGAGATGATAAGAAACGATGAGAAAGGATACTACTTGATAGACACAGAAACTGGAGAATACAAGTTTGTTAGGATCAAAACAAGACCTGTTATAGTACTTGAAGTTGAAGCGAATGACGAAGACGCAGATACATTAATGGATAAAGCCATAAACTCTATAAAAGAAGTTAAGAGCAAGGAAGGAGAAGAACCTATTCTCATAATCTTATTCTATGGGAAGATAAAAGACAAGAGATCTAAGATAGACAAAGGTTATCTATCGAGGGTTGCCAAGGAAAAGGGTTACCTATTTGCCAATGTTTCAATATCAAGGCTAAAAGAAGAGGAAGATAATCAGGACATCGAGATCAAACAAACCAATGTCAAAGACATAGAGAAAGAATACTTAGGAGCTAAAGGCTACTCTGAAAGCGAAGTTGAACTTGCTCAAAAGATAATGGAAATACTTGGTGCAAAATTAAAGCCATCCGAGCTTGAGAAAGAAGTTGAGAAGGTTAAGAAGCTAATAGAGGCGTATGCAAAATGATCCTCAAGAGAATAAAGCTTGAAAACATAAGAAGCCATGTAAACACAGAGTTAGAATTCGATGAAGGTATAACTGTATTTACAGGTAAAACTGGCTGTGGTAAGTCAACAATTCTTATGAGTATAGAATATGTGTTGTTTGGATCCAATGCTGTTAGTAGTAGAGCTCTTCTTAGAAGGGGTGCTGACAAAGGAAGAATAGTACTTGAGTTTGAAGAAGGGGGAAAGAAATACATAATATCAAGAGGTTTTAAGAGGAAAGGGGACAAAGTAAGCTCAGATCCAGATGCAATAGAAGTTTATGTTGATGGGGTAAAGCAAGACATAGTTGGAAGAGAGAACGACCTTACAGAATTCGTGTGTAAGGTCTTAAACTATCCTGTGTCCAGCGCCAAAAACTTGTTTGAGGTTACTTCGTATACCAAACAGGATGAAATAAGAAAACTAATAGAAATGAAAAGCTCCGAGAGACAAGAATACATAGACAACATATTAGAGATATCCAAATACTTGAACACGTATAAGAATCTCAAGCCAGTATTAGACTACTTAAAAGCTCGCATAGAGAGTTTCAATCTTATTAAGACAGAAATGGAAAACATGGAAAAAGAAATAGTGGAAAAAGAATCTGAACTCCTAAAAAAGAAAGGAAGAAAGGAGATACTAGCCGCTGAGTTGAAGAAGGTCGAAGATAAACTAAAAGAGATCATAGATAAAGAAGAGCAAGCAAACAAAGAATACAATAAGCTCAAAGAGCTTAGGGACAGGTTCTTATCAATAAAAAGCACTTTAGAAAGGCTCAACAAGAGCATAGAATCCGAAGAGGGGAGAATAAGAAACATTGAGAAAGAGATAACAGAGCTTAAGGGTAAAATCTCTTCAATGGGAGAAACAAAAGACCTCAAAAAGATAGTAGATGTGATTGGCATTCTTAGAGGCAAAATCTCATCTTTAGAACAGAATAAGGAAAACCTTGCTCTCGAAGTTAAGAAGTTAAAGGAAGTGGGAGAAGGGAAGTGTCCAGTATGTAAACAAGACATAACCAGCGATCACATAAACAAAGTTGAGGAAGAATACAAAAACAAATCCAAGAAATTGGACAAAGAAATACAAAAGCTAAAAAGTGAAATAGAAGTCCTCGAGACTGAAATGGAAAAGGCTGAGAAAAAAGAGAGGATAAGCTCGGAACTCAAAGAAAAAGAAGTCTTGTTATCGTCCCTAAAAGAAAGATTAAACCAAACTTTAGAAGAAAGAAATGCCTTGGAGTCAGAAGCTCAAAAGATAAGCTTCGACTCTGATAGATTCGAAAGCTTAGACAAAGAAATTAAAGAACTTTCATCTAAGAAACTTGACTTGACTTCGCAGGTTTCTTCCATCAAGAGAGAGCTTGAAATGGTTAATGACGAAGTCAAAGAACTAGAAGAGGAAATAAAACTTAAGAAAGAGAGGTATAAAGACCTTGAAAAAGAAGGAAAGAACATTAAGAAGCTTGAGAGATTGCTTGAAGTCCTTACAAGAATGAGGGAGGACATAAGAAGCATAAGAGACGTTGTGAGGAAGAAATTCCTTAACGACTTTAGACAAAGTTTCCTTAACAACTTTGAAGACATAAGGACTGAGAATGAATACGTTGTTGACATAAAAGATGATTATGAACCCGTTGCATACGGAAACAATGTTGAAGTTCCAATAGACCATCTCAGCGGTGGGGAAAGAACTTGTGTAGCAATAGCATACAGACTTGCTCTAGCCAAAATAGCTGCTGAGATGTCTTCTATCCATCCATCCGAACTTCTAATCTTAGACGAACCAACAACCGGTCTCGATAAAGAAGACATCAAGCAACTTCCTGTAATACTAAGGAACATTAAAACCATTCCACAAATACTTATAGTTACACACGAAGACGTGTTAAAAGAAGCTGCAGACAACAAGTACGAGATAAGTAAAACAAATGGGACTTCAGAGGTTATTAAGGTGTAATACTTCTTTTCCTTTTTCCGTAGGGTTTATTCTAAGCTTCCCTCCCTTGAACTCAAAGCTTAATTCTTTCCCACCATAATATCTATCTAAGAAGATGGCAAGAGCTGCTATTTCAGAATGTGGTTGAGTTGTAACAGAAATGTTGTAATCGGACTCGTCGTAAACTTCTCTAGGAACTTTTTCTGCACCCACTATTACGAGTAGGTTCTTCCCCTTTGTTACTCTCTTAATTTCACTTATTTTCTTATCAACAGGAATACCATACATAGTTAAGTGCACCTTCTTTCCCTTAAACTCCTTTATAACTTTCCTCCAGTTCCTTCTATACTCCACGAAAAACTCTTTCCCATCTTTCGTACCCCAATTCTCACTTACCTTCTTAAGAGAGTTAATCACACCTTCGTCTTTCTCCCCAGACAAGATTATTCCATCCGCCCCAAAAGCTCTAGCCACAAGACCAACATGTGTTGTAACTCTCTTATCTCTACCCTTCCTATGTCCTAACCTCAACACGACTATCATAAGACTTAATAAAAGCTAAGTTTTATAGGATTTACTATGATAACAGTGGTCCTTCCCACAATGAACGAAGAGAAAGCAATAGGTCCTACTATTGAAGCCATAAAGAGATGTGGTCTGAAGAATTACGAGATCTTGGTTGTGGACAAAAGCAAAGATAAAACTCCAGCCATAGCTAAAAAACTTGGAGCAAGAGTTGTAAGGCAAAATAACAAAGGAAAAGGAAATGCCATGATATTGGGTGCAAAGAAAGCGAAGGGCGATATTCTTATATTCATAGACGCGGATCAAACTTATGATATCAAAAGAATTCCAGACCTTGTAAAGCCTATCCTAAAAGAAGGCTACGATATGGTCGTTGGGACGCGAAAACTTATACCTGGAAAGAACATACCCTTACTTAACTTCGTAGGAGATAAGCTCTTAACAATTCTCGCTAGTTTGTTATATGGAAGAACAAAAGACCTGCTCACTGGTTTTAGAGCCATAAAGAAATCCTCTTTTCTGGACCTCGATCTCAAGAGCGAAGGATTTGAGATCGAAACAGAAATATTTGCCAAATCCCACAAAAAGAAGTTGAAGATCAAAGAGATAGAAACAGATTATACAAGAAGAGCCGGAGAATCAAAGTTAAACCCAATAAAAGATGGTACAAGAATAACTAAAGCACTCTTCAAGTTCTTATGGGAAAAACCTTAGTGGGACAAAATTTTTACCTGAAAGAGGATCTTCTATCTCCACAATGTCTCCGGAGACATTCCCTTTGTATTCATAAATCCCAATTCTCCCCAAACAAATATCAAATGTCTTCAACAATGTCCAATTCCCATTACTGTCAAAAAAATGAGTCGTTGCCCACGTTGGTTCAATTGGGTGCTCTGTTACTATGACATACCTCACACCTAAAGTCTTGGTGTCGTTCTCAAGCTCTCCATATGTGTGTGGTATCCACTTCACTCTCATATCAGAGTAGTAATTCATATACGGCCAGAGAGTAGAAGCTCCATTTCCATCTAAACTATTCAGAAACGAAGAAAGCTCATCCACATCACTACCACAGTGCATTATACTCCCCATGTTAAGGTACGTTCCTCCCACAAAAATCAAGAGCAATACTACAATGGATCCATATCTGAGATATGCTTCTTTTCCTTTAAACAAGCTCACAAGGTCCTTCAAGCCTTTCCCCGAGAGAATGCTCCATCCCAACATACAAGGAATTAAATAGCGAGTTAGCTTAAGGTTAAGAAAAGCTTGGAAATAAAGGAAATATGAGAAGAAAATCAATAGAGCAAGCAGGTACTCCTTGTTCTTTATGACTATGGAATCCTTAACCTTTAAATCTCTAAAGTAGAAGAACAATAACCCAATAACAACTAACACTGTTAGAGGATAAGTAAAAGTCACACCCCACTTTCTAAAGTAAAAATCAAGCTGTGTTGGTGCAACCCTGTCCATCTGAGCCTTTGCTATCTTTGGGGAGTAAAGAGGATCTCCTGTATTCACATAGTTAAAGTACAACCAAGGTGAGAGTATCAAAGAGAAGATCACAAGACCATAAAGAATGTACTTTACATTTTTCTTATTTATTTTCTTTATCAAAACCAAGTAGAACAAACCAACAAAGAGAGTCATAAGCCCAACATACCTCATCAAATAAGCCAATGCTGAGAACAAGAAGAACAGATATAGATCAACTTCCTTTCCCCGATCTTTCTTCTGTTTTGTATACCTGACCAAGAAGTAAAAGGCCATCGCTGATAAACCAATCATTGGAATTGAAGTATACATCCTATATGCCCAATATTGTATTAGAGGGATAACCATGAAAATCGCTGATGAATAAATCCCTGTCCACTCATCGAACATTTCCTTGGATAGCAGGTAAATAGCATACACAGTAAAAGTTGCTAAGAACACACCCAATAATTTAGCTGCAAGTTCGGATCCTCCAAATATAGCGATTAAGAAAGGCCACAATATTGGCCTATGCCACTCGAAATATGCTTCCTTTCCAAGAAGAGTCTTGGCGTTCATAATATAACACAAGGCATCCCAATCGGGTATGTCCACTCTCAAGGCAAGAACTAAGTATGCAACAAATGCCAAAACTAAGAGGAGATATACTGGCTTAATCCCCAACCTCAACTTTGAATTCATAAAGATTATAAGCCAACCTATTTTAAAATCCTTATGGAATATGTGAAAGTCATAGGAGAAAAGCTTGGTGGGAGAATTAAAAGCTATCCAGAAGACTTTATAGTTGAGGAAGTTCACGAGGATTTCATATGCACAGTGGATTACACACTAATAGATAAAATAAAGACTTACTTCGTCAAGGGGAAGGGTGATCAACTTCATTTCACATTAATAAAGAAAAACCTTAACACTTTCCAAGCTATAGAAATTCTAGCCAAGAAACTAAGAGTATCAAAGAAGAGATTTGGTGTGTGTGGAAACAAGGACAAAGTAGCAGTAACAAGTCAGAGGGTTTCTGTATACAACATAAACCCAAAAGAACTAAGAAAGATAAAGCTTAGAAACATAAAGATCAAAGATCTAAAATTTGAGAGTTACAGGCTAAACCCTGGAAACCTCCTTGGTAATAGATTCACTATAACAATAAGAGACATTCCCTATTCCAAAAGTGAGATAATAAAGAAGCTTGAGCATTTTAAAGAAAGGGTGGGAATGGGGATACCAAACTATTTTGGACCACAGAGATTTGGAGACAAAAGAGAAGTAAACCATCTCGTAGGGGAAGAGATGGTTAAAGGAAACTATGAAAGAGCTGTAAAGATCCTACTAACGCATCTTGGTAAGGAATCTGAGGATGCTACTAAAGCTAGGAGGTTTCTTAGAGATAATTGGGGTAAGTTTAAAGAGGCTTTGAAACTGTATCCAAAGTCTTTGGACATAGAGATAAAAGTACTTAACTCGCTTGTAAGTGGGAAATCTTATAAGGAAGCTTTAGATTCTCTCCCACCTCAAATCAAGAACATATTTGTCCATGCCTATCAATCTTATTTGTTCAACAAGAAGCTAACAAATCTCATAAAAAATGGTCTTGTCCCAAAGACCATAGTAGTGTCTCCCATTAAAACAAAGGACCTAAGTTTCAAAGGGTACGAAAGGAAGACCATGATTGTACCAAAAGATTTCGAGATTGTCAAAGTTAAAGACGGACTAGCAACAATAAGATTCTTCTTAGAAAAGGGAAGCTATGCAACTGTTGTTCTTAATGAGCTTCTGAACTAGGGCAAAGCTGTAATGTGTTGTTATACTTCTCACAGAGATAAGACAGTATTTCATCCTCGGATGTTAATCCTCTAAACACTTTCTCACGATCAAAGATCATAGTTGGAGCGTATGTCACATTGTAAACAGCCTTCATGATATTTATGGTGTACAAGTCTTCGTCCATGTCTACTGGGGATATCATCAAAATATTTCCAAGTTTTGAGTTAAGGTGTTCAAGTATTATACCCTGTCTTAAACAATCTTCACACTTCGTCTTAGTGGCGTAGAAATAAAGCACTGTAGTCATGTTAGAATGGCATGTGTCTTTCATCCTCTCAGCGAGTATCCAATACCTCATTCTTGTAGCCATGAGATTTTTCTTCAACGATTTATATTCCTCTGTATTTGTCTTAAGGTCTTGCTCCATGGCTATGGCTTGAGAAGCTATGTCCTCAAGCTGTTCTCTCATATCTATAAGCTGTTTCTCTAAGTACACACAAGAATCATTTGATAATGTGCTGAGGGCTTCCATATTCTCTAGATCTAACATCCTTGCATTCATCGTCTTTAAATCGGATTCTAGTTTCAGCATTCTATCTGTTTGGAAGTTAGAACCTACAAACAGAGCGAAGGAGATTATACCTAAAGCTATAAAGAAGGATGTGATTGCTATGAGCTTTAAGTTTGGTGTGTCCATCCCTTTCTCACTCTCCCATTCTTAATCATGAACACATATGTGGCAAGCCATGCTAATGTTAGTAAGATAGAGTAAGTTAGGCCGTATAGTGGCGTGTTTATAACCTTCTTAAATCTCTCTCTTTTCTCTAGTCTTGTTATTGAGTAGGAAAGTAATGATAAGAATATTGCAGAGGAGAGTAACATAGTGGTTGTTACCATGTTGAACCTTACAAATGTTGGATTTGGTAAGATTATCTCTTTGATGTAAAACACAAGGTCGTAATTTATTGCACTAAGTGTCTCTAAGAAATCTATTAATGATTTAGGGATGTTGTAAGCCATCCTAGCAAATAAGCCCGTTATTATTCCAACCCATGCGAATACCAATGGGAAGGTTATGTATTTCATGCCTGGAACTCTCTTAACAACACATATGTGCTCAAAGAAGTTATCCACAAGACCTGTATTCCATCTTCTCCTTTGCTTGATGAACGCTCTTAAAGTGCTTACAGGTAGAGTATACGCATGTGCTCTTGGCTCGCTTACAACTTTATACCCTTTCCCAACAAGCCTCATACACATATCCATATCCTCTGTTAAGTCACGCTCGTCAAAATAACCAACCTTTCTCACCGCTTCTGTTCTGAACATTGTTAAACCATTGGTTGTGTGTATACCTGAATACAAACCAACCAATGGTCTTAAAAACGATGCTAAAAAGTACTCCACACTTTGTATTCTCTCAATCCAGTTCCTTGGGTTAAATATCTTTACAGTAGGGATAACTGCTGCTACATTCTTATTTGAGAAGTGTGGGATCATCTTCTCCACAGTATCTTTCTCGTAAAAGCAATCTGCGTCCAAGACACAGAACAAGTCTGTTTTGATATGGTTCTTCAGTACGAAATTAACATTTGGTACTTTACCTCTGTTCTTTTCCATCCTAAAGTAATGTATTTTACCCTCTTTAGCGTACTTCTCGCATATCTCCCTTGTTCTATCGGTGGATGCGTCGTCCACCACATAAACCTCCACAGGATAAGTCTGATTAAGAGCAGACTTTATGTTTCTTTCTATGTTCTTCTCTTCATTATAAGCAGGTATAACAATAGATACTGTTGGCTTGAAGTTCCTCACACGAATATCCTTCTCATAAGCTTCTTTCCTGTAGAGAATGTAAGTTAGCATGTGAAATGAAGCTGAGTAAATAGATAAGAAGGATATTCCAAGTAACACGAACTGGAACAAGTTCATATTTCAACACCCAATTATGCCTGCCTTATGCAGACTGTAAATGTTATATTATCTTTGGTAAAATCGCAAACACATAAAGGTTGCGTTTTCTCCAAAATCTCCTTTTCTGTAGGACACTGAGCATAATAACAGTGAATAGTGTAATTCCCTGAACATCTCTCAGTATCATTATAAAGCTCCATACAGTAAGTGAAGTTAGAGTATATTTTATTGAGTTCGGCTGTGAGATTTTGACATTCGGCATTTTTAAGCTCAAACAAATGTCTTCTTTCTTCGAGTCTAGCTTTTATATGAGTGAAGTAAACTACGGATAAAGCAATGAGTCCTATGATCATCAAGATATAAAGAGCCTTCGTGAGTTCTTTCTCTTTCATATGTGATCACTTTAAAAGAAAAAAGAAAAAAGGGTTTAGGAGTTAGCTTACTCCTTTATTGTTACCTGGCTGTAACCAGTGACACCTGTGTTCAATACAACCTTGTCACCGGTTAATTCTAGTGCACCAGTTCCACCAACGATGGTGTTTGCCAATGCTCTACATGCAAGTCTTGTGTCTTCTTTGTCGTAACCTGCAACGATTAATGCTGCGTTGTTTCCAAATGCGTTCTCTATTAACTGTATGATTGCTGTGTCTTGTTCGTAGTCAGATGCTGCTTGTGTCTTACCCTCAGCTACCAAGTCAGCAACCAACTTGTTTACAGCTGGTCCACCAACAAGGATCACTGGGTTTGCCAATGTGTCTGTGTTTATATCTGTGTCAACTGCACCTATACCAGGTGTTATGTAGTTGAC
>CAZQAZ010000014.1:0-11245 GCA_964591855.1 Candidatus Woesearchaeota archaeon
AAGAATCTGCTAGATTATGAGCCAGTCCACGTAGTAAGATCAGCTTTGCCATAAGGAAGAAATTAAATGTTGCTATTTAAATCTTCTTATTGGTGGATCTTCTGGATAGTAGCCAAGAGATACTAGTTTTTCCCTTAATTCGTCAGCGAGTTGAAAATCTCCTTTGAGTCTTGCTTCCTCTCTTCTTCTCATGATCTCTTTTATTCCCTCCGGCAGCTTGTCGATCTCATACGGCTTGACTACAACCAATTCCTTTCTACTTGTTTGTGATGTTGAAGGGGTAATATTGAGTTCTAACACTCTCTTTACAATGTCCCTCCAACTTGGGAAGCGTTTATCTAAAAGGTGAAGATACTCTTCTTTGTTGGTTGATTCTATTATGTCTTCTAAGCTTTTTACTTCATCTACTCTCTTAATTTTTAGGTTGTAACCTCTGTCTTTTTTTGCGGGATGGACAAAACTGAATGGCAAGTTAAAATTATTTATTCCGATTATTGGTATATAGTATCTCTCTTTCTCAAAGATCTCTTGGACTTCTCTCATGCTAGTGATTTCATATGCAAATTCCTGCATGTTTTTATTGGTTCCAGGGTTTGGCCTTATGAGAGTATCATGGGTATACGGGACGCCTACACTAGTCAATAATTCGTACATTAAGTATTCTTTGAATCTAAGGTCTTGACTTATCTCTTTCCAATGCTTGTTGACTTGCTCTCTAGCTTTATCAAAACCTTTGTCTCTTTTTGCAAATAGATGATGCATAATCTTTCTTGCTTTGGTGCCACCGAAAATATCTTTAAGTATGTTCTTAGCGGCAGGCTTACTAAATTTATCTAACCAGAAAAAAATGTTGTTGAGAGGATACTTTTCTAAGAGAATATTGTAAACTTCTTTTAGTTTCTCATTGCTCCTAACGTACTCTTGAAGAGGTACCAATTCTAACTCTAGCCCCAGTATATTTTTAGCGAGGTCCTCTATATTGCGAAGTTGCCTTGAGTATACCTTAATTCCTTCTGTTGTATAGAACCTTTTGTCTTTGTATACCTTACCTAGTATGTAAGGTGTGTGGTAGAATAGATAAGCTCTTCCACCTGTAAGGTTAAGAATCTCCTTGACGTCATCGAGTAGAAAGAAGAGTGATATGACAGGGATACTCCGAGATTGTTCCTTGGTAAAACAAGAAGATGTTTTTCGATCCCAGGTTTATATTTCTAACTAGCGATTCTTTTCCACTACTTGTTAGCTTAAATTTTTCAAGTATGTTGCTTACTAGCTCCATCTTGAGTCACCCCCATAGATATAACTAGAAAGAGAAAATAGTTCAACAGAGATATTGTGCTTCCATATACTAACTTTGGTATTAAACCTTTATAAATTTATCTACTGAGGAACAGCAAGGCGAGCTTGATATTTAGGTTTTGTGATCAGAGAGTAGACGGTGCGCTTCTTCTTTCGTCGATTTCAAGTATTACTCTCTCTAGCTCTGAGAACACTGGGGATATCTTCTTCTTTTTAATTAGGTTCTTCATGTCATCGCACCACACGTACAGAGATGAAGGTGTACTCTCTATGGCTGTCAGGAAGTCCTCGTATGTTATCTTTCTTTTGTTGCCATAAATTGCATCTCTTCTTGCCAACTTGCCAGCCTCATTACATATCTTCCTTATGTCTACAGCAGAGTAGTCTTGTGTTAATCTTGCAAGCTCTTGGAAGTCTATGTTGTCTTCGATGTTTTTATCTTTTGTATACAGCTTGAAGAGTTCTAGTCTAGCTTCGTAGTCTGGTGGACCAACGAATATCGAATCGTCAAATCGTTCAGGCCTAAGCAACGCAGGATCAACTTTTGTTGGATAGTTGGTACCTGCAATTACAAGTACTTGTTTATCTTGGATTATTGAGAAGTCTTCGAGGATCTCATTAACTAACCTTTGGGCGTAGCTTGAGTTGTTTGAAGATCTGGACATACCTAGGCCATCTATTTCGTCTATGAAGAGCACACAGGGTTCGTGCTTAGCTGCAAGCTCGAAAACACTTCTCATGTTCTTTTCTGATTCTCCCACCCAAGAAGATAAGATGTCACTTATCTTTACGTCAATAAACCCAACTTTCTTATTTGTTCTTTTCGATGCTTCACCAGGTATGGATCTTGCTATGTAAGTTTTTCCACATCCTGGAGGACCGTAGAGTACAATTCCCTTGGATGTTTGATCAACATATTCTCTCGACAGCTCTGGATAAAGTAGAGGAATGATTATATCTTCCTCTATCTTTCTTTTAACGTAGTCCATGCCAGCCACTCTGGAGAAATCTACTTTTGGGTATTGTACTTTTATTGTAGGTTTCTCTTTGTGTTCGCTCTTGGTTCCTATTCTTTCTCTGTTCTCGGGATGTTGGATTTGTTCTATTCGCTCCAAGCAGTAGTTTATTTTCCTATCTATGCTCCTTAAAAACTCTCCGTCGGCGCCTTTTCTTAAGGCTAAGTAACTTTCGAGAGCGTATCTGTAGTTTGTGAGGGCTCTGTGTGGATCAACTTCTAAGTATTTGTCTCCCGCTTCCAAGTAGGTATTTGCTGACGCGAGTGTTGGCATGGTGAACACCCCCTTGGAAAATTAAAAGGGATCAAGCAGATATAGCGCTCTCAGCTATACCTGCCTTCTCCCTCACAACCCTCTCAAGTTCGGATTGTGTTTCAAGCTTAGCGATTCTCTCTTCCAATATCTCTTTGGCTCTTTTTGGAATGTACGTCTTACCTGAGATTCTGCTCTTTGGTGCTTCTAGAGCGTCTTGTAACTTTCTTAGTTCATTTGTTGCACGTTCAAGGTCAACATAGTCTGGAAGCTTGCTTCTTTCGCCTTCTCTCCTGAGCATTTTCAATGGTTTTTCAATGCGTCTTAGGTTTCCAGACACTCTTGTTTCCATCTGCATCATGTATGTGTAGATTAAGTTTGCAGTCTTGTGGTATGTTGTGCTTGCTTCCTTCGCTGCTGACATTTGGCTTTCCAGTTCCGCTATTGATGATGCAAGTTGCTCTGCGTAAGCTCTGTTACCTGACATAAGGGCGTTGTCAAGGTCAGTTAAGTATTCGCTCTTTAGCGTCTCTATACTCTTTGCTTGAGCTTCGTACAGTCCTGCTATCTTCTCTGCTTCCAAGTACGCTTCCCTAAACTTCTGTAGCCTCCTTTCTCTTAGGATTCTCATTTTTTTTACACCTCCAACGCTTTTGTACGAACATAATTGACTTTGGAGAGGGATTCTCTCATTCTAGCCTCAAGAAGACTTTCTCTATCTACGTAGTCTACTTCTTTAAGAATATCATCAAGTGTTATTGTTGGTTTAGAGGCTATTGCTAGTTTGTAGTAAACTCTTGCTACAAGATCATTTTTATTGAAGTAGACTTTATCTGTTACTAATATTATTGATTGTCCTGGCAGTTTGGAATGTGTGATCTTTCTTTTGACATTCTTCGGACATGATTCGCATACAAGAAATCTGACAGTGTAGTCTTTACCATGTGGGAGTAGGTCTTCCTCGCTTAGTTTTTCTTTGTATTCTACTTCAACCTTCAATCCTCCATAAAGTTTTGTTATTTGTTTATCTCTTTTAGACTTTGTTTTCTTCTTTGGCCTGTATGCGAGTTTTCTTGTAGTTGGGAAGTAGGCTACAGGAAGGTTTTCTACTTTGTAGGCAATCTCTAAAAACTTCACCCTCGTTTTGTCCTTTAAGTATTGGGGATCTAAAGAGCTTATGAGTCTTTGCTCTAAGTACTCATCACCAACGTGAGTGTTCCTTAGTGCATCCTCAAGACTTCCTTTCTCTCTGTTTATATATTCTTTAGTGATGTGCTCTAATAATACACTTGAACTTGGACTCTCTATGTTTTGCTTCAAAGTTTCTAGAGAGGTCTCTAATGCTTCGAGGTTTGTGTACTCATTTTTGTAGGAGCCTTTCTTTGTGTAGAATGTAAGCTCATTCTCTAAAGTGGATATGCTATTTAAAATATCTCTTTTTGTAGGGTTCTTTGACTTGATTGCCTTCTCTTTAAGTGTATGTAGGTCTCTTCTTAATTTTCTAAGTTTAGAGTATGTTTGGCGTCTGTACTTTATTGAGCTGTAAACTCTATATGATGTTAATAGGAAAGCTATCATGCTATCGACCTCCTTGCTTTTGCAATAAGCTTTGTTATGTGATTGAAAATGAGTTCTTTGTTGGGTTCTATTCCCTGACGTAGAAGTTCCTCGCAGTAACTCTTGGCTATCTCATATGCCGAGGTTTTGACACCTGCAAGTTCATCGCTTAGAAGTATAACCTCCGCATATGTCTCCGCTTTCTTTTCTACCAACTCATCCTCACTTTGGAGCCTTTCCAATGTTACGAGTACTTGGTAGTTTGGATTGTTAGGCTTGTCCTTGTGTACTTTTGTTTTGCTTTCTCTTAATGACGATAGAACTCTGTCAATTATCTTTTCCTTCTCCCTTAGCTTTTTCTTGTATTCCTCGAGCGTTGTTTCTAGTGTTTGGTAGTCCTCTGCTAGTTTTAGTTTGGTAATCTCTCCTTTTAATCTTGACACCTCTTGTGATACTTCTTCTAGCTTGACTTGTAGTCCACTTTTCATATCGTGTAGGATTTCTTCTAGCTCCTTTGGGGAAGGAACTTCTTCCACAGGTACGAAGAAAATGTTCTTAATTGCTATGTTCTTCTGTTGTGTGTACTCGCTTAGTCTTGTCTCCAAGTACTCTATGAGTTCTTCGCTTGAACTTTCTATACCCTTTTTCTTTAAGTGATTTGGTAGCGAGTACAGTGTAAATTTAAGGTAAGGCTCTATCATCTCCTTTAGATCTTCGTCGGTTAGTTTCTTGTCTTCTGTTAGTATGGTGCTGGGATCTCCATACAATTCATACTCGAGGAATACCTTGCTTTTGACGTAAGAGTCTCCTTGTGGGATATAGGCTTCAAAAGTTAACTTTCCTGAAGGGATGTACTCTACTGTTCCATGAACTCCGTTTTGGAGCAGCTTTGCTTCTCCTTTCTTGTTTCTTTTGTACTTCACCACGTTTTTACTTCTTGCTTTTAACACTATCATGTTAAATATATAACGCTCCAAGTATATTCATTAACTGCCTTAAAATGAAATTAAAAGAGAAAAAGTTAGCTTAATATTCTTTCAGCGGTTCTTTGTCCTGAACTTCAGCTCTTTTATTTTTGATGGTTTTTCTAAGATTATATCTTTTGTAAAATAGTGTAGCTCCAAGAGCAATAGGCGCTGGCCACTCAAAAAATGTAAATATCCCAAGACCCCACTCTATAAGGTCTGTTGGGTCGTAGTAATCTAAACTAGAAAGTACAACACCTGCTATAAACGAACCTAAAGATAGAGTGTAATCCCAAAAAGCATATTCTGCTCTTGTGTGCTTCCTCCATTCTATTAGATATGTTCCATCTTCCATTTGTTTGAACTTTTGTGGTGCTCTTACTTTTGTGGAGAGGTACTCTAGGTTTTTGGTTTTGACCGTAGCTTGTACACCTTTTTCACATAGGCCTATATCCTTTTCCAAGTAAAAATCTCTAAGTCTTTTGTCAAACTCTAATTCGACTGTTACATTCTTTGGTAGAAACGCCTTATGGAGACTTCCCGCACCTGGATTTCTTACGAGTATATTTTTCTCACCTTTTATCTTTTCAGACCAAGGATACTCCCTAAATAGAGGTATTAACCCAAAGAGATCTAGTTCTAGGTAATTTTCTCCACCTTCTGTTAAGAGATACTCTAAGGACATGTCCACGATCCGGCCAATTTTGTTTCCAATAATTAGTAAATCATTCGGATGGTGAGGGTATAATTCTCTTGCAAACGAAAGTAGCTCATCTAAAGTCTTTTTGTCTCTTGCTATTAGAGAATCAAGATCTACATCATCTCTGTATAGAGCCATCATAGTTTTTAATGGCTTGTAATCAAAGTTTTTGTTATCATATCTCTTCTTTTGGAGATATGATGTCTCTGACGAACCTTTACCTGGGTATCTCCTAATTGGCGTACCAATACACCCATCAGCTAGCGTCTTTGGTCCAATCACAAGTGCCAAAGCTTTACTTGTTTCGGGAGGAATATATGTATTCTGCGGCAACATTGCTAGGGCATAACAGAAAGATAGATGATCCCCTTTTTTGTGTGTTATTGCATCAGCTAGGCTTTTATCCAACTTTTCTTTGTCATCCTGATTTTCTAGTTCGTGATATAACTCTAGTATTTCCTGGAAAGCTTCAGGTACCTCGTCATAAGGGAGATCTTCAAAAATATTTGCAAGGAGCATGCGGTATATCTGACTTGACATAAACTCACCTCTCTCCTAGTTCTTCCTCCTTAAGATTTATGTACGCGGTATACGGATACTTCTTTTTGTTGGACCTGTGTTCGTACCGAAACATATCCATGTCACCGTATATTTTAACGCCAGCTATCGCTAGCCTTTTGATATCTCTTTCTATCTCTTTTAACTTACCTCCCCTTACGTACCTATCACGTTTGTGGCGAGATTTGTGTTTATGGGGTGGTTTTCTATAGTCTTCGTTTTTTGAATATGCTTCACTTTCTGTGTGTGAGGTGTGTGGGTGATATGCCTCGTTAGGTTCCTCGTTTCCAAATACTTCAATCGCAGCTGATGCTAAATTACTTATGTCTCTTTCTAGCCCTTGAAGGCCACTTCTTTCTTTTGAGTGTGTATGTTTGGAAGATGGCTTGGCTAAGAGCTCTGGTGCAACTTCTATCGGCAAGCTATCTTCATCGAGTTCAGGGGGTTTGTGTGAAGGAAATGATGTGTAGATGTCTAAAATTCCAGATAGCAACTTATCATCTAAAAGCTCTGAGTACATTCTTAATATTCTGTGAGTTTGAGGTTTAAGGTAAGATGATAACGAGATGTCCTTATACTGCTCAGCCCATTCTACTACTTTGTCAAGATCCTCTTTAACTATCTTGGCTAACTCTACAGACTTAATATTATCTAGCTTTCCAAACCAAAAGTAAATTTTAGATATGTACTCCGAAGTTACGAGAAGGTTAGGTTCTACCATAGCTATAGTATATTTGTGTTTTAAGGGCTGTAGTGTGTTAAACACTGCAATCGCTTTCCTTACTTCAGGAGTCTTACTATAATTTAATAGTAACTCTTCAAGTTTTGAAGAATGTTTGCTGACGAACTCTTCCTTTTCTTGTGGCGTTAGAACTACGGCACAGAGGTTATTCCATTTTTCTGTTTGGTAATAATCGAGTGGCAAGTAAATTATGTTCTCTAGAGCTTTTATAACGTCCTTTAGAACGTAATCGGATGATGAGTAGTGATCCTCTAAAACTTCTATAGTGGTTTCTTTTGAAGTCTTGTGACAGCCAGACTTGTGCTTTGACTTTTCCCCTTTGAGTATAAAGTCTACTGTGATTAGCCGCATTTCTAATCTTCTAGACAAATTTTCGGATATTAATGATATCTTGTCTACGAATGGTCCATAGTCCTTATCAGATGCAATTAATTTTATCCCCCTATCTAACCAAACATCTAATAACTCCTCTTCCGTTTCCACACCCTCTCTAAATTTAGCGAGAGTTATGCCTCTATTTCTCCTTAGTTCTGATGCTTCTGGTAGATTACTTAAGGCTTTGATTATGAAATCTTCTAAGTTCTGGATTTGTAAATCTGCGAGAAAGCCTTCCCTTAAGTCAGATCTTATAACTTCATTGACGAGCTCATGAATTTTGTTGAGTCCCCTTTCGTGGTAGGATCTAAGTGTACTATCTAATTTACAGTAGATCTCTTTAAGTTCGTATCCAAAATTCGTAATTTCTTCGTCCTTTGGCATTATGTGCGGATTCGATTCAAGCTCTTCATCTACATCTTTTAGAGTTAAGTACATACTCTCTAGGCTTTCAACCTTTTCGATCCACTTGCTAAGTTCGTCTATGGACTTGGAAAATCCCCCACTCTTTTCAAGCATATCTCTTATGCTCTTTAATTGGTCTAATTCTTGTTTTAAGTAGGAAGGGTTTAAACCATTAGCTTCGAATATCTCCTGAAATGTTTTGTAGTTAGTTTTGTATTTGTACTCCCCTACATGGCTCACATTAAGTTTCTTTCTGGTATACTCTACAAAGTCTTCAAGACCAATGATAAGTTGTTCTCTATATATCTCTTTAATTCTTGTTGACCAACTCTCTACTATGTCAAGTAAAATCTCTCCATGTTGCTTTAGAGCGAATGGTCCTAATTTGCCTAGAAGATCACGAGCTTGTTCGATCACTTTTAGACTCTCACCTTTTGTATTCCTTATCTCGTCAATTACATCTTCTGGCAAGATGTAAGGTAGTGGCTTATACTCTATTTCTTCTAAGTTTGATACGGCTTCATCAAGTTCTTTGAGGATTTCGCTTCCTGCGAAAGGAGCTAATCCTCTAAGTTCTAGATCAACTTTGTGTAGACCTTGAGACTCTATATATCTATAGATGCTAAAGATTATGTTCTCAAATTGGCTTATTGTTGTTCTAGTCACCTTTGGAATGAGTCCGTTAATGAACCCTCCATATTGGTGTCCTATACCAAGTAGCCCTTCAAGGCTCCCCCTTATATTTAGTATCCAGTTGGCTAAGTTCATCTTAAGTTCTCGATCGATATCAAGACTCTTTAAGCTTTTTACGATGTTTAGAAGTTCTTCCTTCTTCCCTTCCACAACCTCCTCCAATTTCTTTATTCCCTCTATTGGATCGTCCACTATTTTTTGCAGTATAGACTTGTCTGGCAAAATGTATTTGGAGATGTAATCCAGCGCTTCTATTTCGAGTATAAAGTAATCCGACGCTTCCATTTGGAGTTTTAATTCTTCAAGCATACTTCATAAGCACCTCTTTAACTTCGTTTGCCATTTTGTTGTATTCATCCATATCTGAGAGCAAATCTTTAAAGCTAGATTTTATTTTCCCTTCGTCTATACCTCGTGGTGTGAATTCTATCTCTTTAAGTATATTCCACTGTGTTACGTATCCGTATTCGAGAAGTGTATTTCTGTCTGCTCTAGTTCTTAGATCCACCTCATCTGATAAGACTTCCGAGGACAGTTCTTCAAGGAGCTTGATCTTCTTTATAAAGTTCTTCTTTTCTTTGTAATATTCCTCGAGAAGAACCTTGTAAAATGGAACTAAGTTTTCATTCTCCATGAATTTATAGACTTCATCTAGCACCTGCAGGTTAAGATAGTAGAGTTTAATTTCCTCGCCGATGAGTTCCATTCTTGTCGTTCTGTGGAGTACACCGATCTGTGTATCTTGGTCGGAGCTTCCGTTGAGGATGTTATTTACAAGTTCGTAGTCGCTCGAGAAAATGTCAATTAGAGATTTTAACTTAGAGCGTGTGTAAATTAGCTCCTTTTGAATTCTCCTTTTAGAATCTGTCCTAACTCCTTCTTCGAAGCTCTTAAAAAGTTCTTCATCACTTTTGAATTCTCCAGAAGAATATATCTCTATCATGTTCACTGGATTTTGGAGTATGGATTCTATTAGGTCTACAACTTTGTTTGTTTCCTTGTTTCCTAAGGATTTAATAGTATTGAGGGTAAGTATATTGTATGGATTTTGTTTTAGAGCTTTGAGTAACTCTTGTCTTGCCCTTTCAGAATCTCCTTCTAGAAGAAGTACTTTTCCCAGTAAAGTATAAGCCTCTGATCTAAGAAGTTCTTTGCTAAGTAAATATGCACTCTTTACATCTTCCTTTTCCAGATTTTTTAGAGCATCATCTATATCGTTTAATATACTGTTTTTAAGGTCAGTCGGTCTGTCGTCTATGTGCTTTAACTTTATATAGTTAGCTTTTGCTCTAAGTAATTTGTATCTCGCATCTATTTTGTCCAGATCTTTAGTTAAGATGAGGTACTTGTCTATGATGTCTCTGCTTGTTTTGCTTTCTAAGGCAGAGTCTGTCTTATAAATGTAATCGATAAGTTCTTCCATGAAGAACACTAAGAATCTTGTATCGTATTCTTCTCCAGCTTCGAGTTCGCCTAGTATCAACCTAGAGGTTTCATCTAAGAAGGGCCTTATTTTCTCTTGAAGGTATATGTTTTGAGATAGTCCTTCTTCGTATACGTATTCAAAAATTGCCCTTTCCACAAGTTCAAAGTAGTCAAGTATAAGATTCATGTCTTCATTTGTTAGTTTGCCATCTTTTTTAGTTCTTATTGCCTCGACCTTTTTAAGTAAGCCTGTGAATCTTTCCTTCTCTAGACCTACGTAACCAAGCAGCCTTAACCCTTCTTTGAAAATTTCTGAGTAACTTTTAGGTATTCTATCACTCTCTAAGAAGCTCCATGCTAATGTGGCTCTAGCTACAGCCTTTGATAGTAAACCCACATCATCTTTTAGGTAGCCAAGTGCCAAGTGTCTTGTTGATATGAGATACATTTCATATGCTTCTTCCTTTGGGATCTCATGCCTCTTTACTTTAGTCTTGAAGTAAGAAACCATGTCTCTTCCTAAGAGGGGTTTTCCTTGATAGCCCATTATAAATTGTAAGTAGTAGTTTCCTAAGTATAACCACACATCTTTGTCTACTGGTTTAGCAGGAAGGAATGTTGGCTCTTCCTTGAGGCAGTCTTCTAAGCTACCAATCCATAACTTGACCGGCGTGTCTCTGTATTCTTGTTGGAGTTCTATTACCCTCTTAGAGAATACTTCGTAGGATCCTTTGTCGAAAAGGCAAACTATGTCGAGATCAGAGCTTTCGGTGGTTTCTTGAGTGACATGAGATCCAAAGACGAATACAGAGTATGAGTTCTCATCTTGATTCTTAAGAATATCTTTGAGGTTGTCTGTTACATCTTTTAATAGGGTATCAAGGGTTTCTTTAATGCCCCCAGCCATCATTAATCTAATTTTATTGGGTGTGTGCAATTTTATAAACTTTTTAGATCCCTATAACATCACCCTCATGCAGCTTTTTAATTGAGGTTTCAAGACCATCCGGATAATGAACTAAATAGATTTTATCTTTGACCTCTTGAGGTAAGTCCTCAAGCTTCGATATGGAGGTATGAGAGTCTCCATATTTCTCAAAGTTAGCCTCGTGTAATATAACATCTGCGTCTTTAAGAAAGTCTATTAAGTCTAGATCAAAGACTGTGTCGCTGCTATAACCTAGTGTTTTTCCATCATATGAAATCTTTAGAGCGATTGTATTAACATGGTGTTTGGTGTACATGTATTCTATGTGCA
>CAZQAZ010000015.1:0-9694 GCA_964591855.1 Candidatus Woesearchaeota archaeon
TATATATTTATATATTCTTTCACGCCGTGAAAGAACTACAAAAACTCCTCCTCCAAAAGCTTAAGATACATCTCGAAGGCTTTGGGAGTGAAGTAGCCGAAGAGGACCCACTTCTTTGCTTCGTCATGCCTGAAGAACTTTAGTAGAGAGTCTGATAGAGCTCTAGCTATAGCCGACGTGAATCTTCTAGCGGTGTCGAATCTGTTATCGTAATTTAAGTAGTAGTTAAAGTAGTACTCAAATTTCTTGAGTGCTACCTTTGACTTGAAGTAAGGCCTCTTTAGGAGTCTATACAACAAGTCTAGGCTTTCTTCTACGCTTGTTTCACCTTTTGTATGCAAGTATTCAGTATAGTTGTGTACGAATGAGTTAAGGATACCTGCCTTTACTGAGATATCATGGAAAGAAAGAGCTTTGGGTGCTAAGTATGGAGGATAATACTTATCTAAGCCTTCTCTCTTAAGAAGTTCTATTGCCCGGCTCGACCCTGCCTCTGCTATCATTTCTGCTTGTAGCTTTTCAGATTTGTCTGTATAAGTTAGGGAGGTAAGGTTTGTATGCTTGGTTGTAACTATAAAGTGTCCTTGATGGCCAAATAAACTCTCATGCCCAAGCACTTCCGCACAGCTTAACACGTCTAGAAATCTCTTTACTCTCATGTCTGTAAAGTCAAAGTAAGAGATGTAGTATGCATTCTTTGAACCAAAGACTATCTTGCCAGTATAGTGATAGGATGCAGAATTCCTAGCAAACTCTAAACTCTTTTTTAGGGTGTCGTAACTTATCTGGATACCAGAGTCTTTGTGTATGGATTTTAGGAAGTCTTTAACGAATTTGAAGGCGGAGGAGAGTTCTTCCTCTGTTTCTGCGGTAGTAGCCGTAATCGGTCCAAGTTTGAAGTAGGTTTCATTGATCTCATCGACGTCTATTTTCTTAAACACATCAAAAGCTTTCTTTATGTGTTTGTCCTCGAGAAGATACGCCTTGACCACTTCGGAGAGTCTTGGTTCAGAGTTCTTTTTGATCTTTAGATCTTCTACTAGGGATCTTGTCCTCTCTTTGATATTTGTTAGTAGAATCTTTTCAAAGTGTGTATCCGGCTTAGCTTTTTCGACCTTATTTATGAGTTCCTGTCCAGAGTTTATCAGCTTTGTGAATATATGCTCAGTTAGAAAAGGGGCTTGTTCTGAAGATTCCACAGCCTTTGCGTAGTTCATATATTCGTCATCGAGCTCTAGTACCTTAGGACTAACCTTCTTGCAGAAAGGTGTATCTATGAATTTTGCCATGTATTTAAAAGGTGGATGTTGTATAAAATCCTTCCTCTGGGAGAAATAGATTTATAAACTCAGATTATTTTTAAGACTGCATGACTTATATTAAGAAGCTTGAGATACAAGGATTCAAGTCTTTTGCTAAGAAGACTGTTTTCTCTTTCCCAAAAGGCATATCATGTGTTATAGGATCTAATGGTTCTGGTAAGTCCAATGTAGCAGAAGCCATATGTTTTGTAATAGGTAAGTCCTCTAAAAAGGAGCTGAGGGCAGAAAGACTTACAGACTTCATATTCAACGGTGGTAAGAAAGGAAAGCCAGCACAGTTCGCCAAGGTAAAAATAATATTTGATAACTCTGATGGCACTTTCCCGTACAAAGAAAAAGAACTCTCAATAACAAGAACTGTGTCCACGAAAGGAAGTGTTTACACTATAAATGGGGAAAGAGTAACAAGAGAGGAAGTTCTATCCGTTCTTGCCAAAGCCAGGATAGATCCCGATGGTCATAACATAGTCTTACAAGGAGACATCCAGAAGTTTGTAGATTTGGATCCGATGCAAAGAAGGAGCATACTCGAAGAGATTTCTGGTATAGCAATATATGAAGATAAGAAGAGGAAGTCTCTACTCAATCTTCAAAAGGTTGAGGAGAAGATAAAGGAGGCAAACATAGTTTTAGCGGAGAAGAAAAAGCTCTTACAGGAACTTGAAGAGCAAAAGAAAAGGGCCGAAGAGTTTAGGAACTCTGAGATAGAACTAAGGAGGCTAAAAGCTTCACTCCTTTTCAAGGAAATAAAGGACTTGGAGAAAAAGAAAGATGAGATAGAAAAGAAGATAAAAGAACTTGACACAAAAGTCAAGTCAAATGAAAAGCAGATAGAAGAATACGAAAAACAAATAACTAAAAACAAAATCAGGATACAGGAAATTATAAAGGAGACTAAAGACAAGGGCTTCGAACAGGCTTCTGTGATAAGAGAAAAAATAATACGTCTTAATGGTGAGAGGGATAACTTAGAAAGAGAGCTTAGGAATCTCGACAGCCAAATTAAGAGAGCAAAAGAAGCTAGAGACAACTTAAAGAAAGAGCTAGCAAATTACAAAAACGAACTAAAACTTAGGGAGAAAGAGCTTAATGAAGTGAGGGACAAGATAAACAGCTTAAAGGAAGAAATAAGAAACTGTCAATCTGAGATTCAAGATGCAACCTCTGGAATTAAATACAAAGGGTTAGAGGCTGAGCTGAAAGAGATAATGGAGAGGATTTATGAAGTAAGAGGAAAGCTTAACCTTCTTGAAGCTAAGTTAAACCAGATAGCAGAACTAAATGATCTAGAACTAGAACTCAAGAGTAAAGCAAAGGAACTTAAGAAAATAGATTTAGAACTGGAGAAAAAGATAGATGAGAACACAGAACTTGCTACGAAACAAGATGAAGCTGAAGAAGAGATCCGCAACATACAAATTAAACTTCATAACTTAAAGACGAAATCAAAGTTGTCTTATGATCTTTTGAGTGCAGGAGTTAAAGAGATACTAAAGCTTAGGGACGCAGGTAAAATAAAAGGAATAATTGGCGCCGTTTACGAGTTAGGTAGAGCTGAGAAAAAGCATTCTTTAGCTTTGACAGTTGCAGCGGGTTCAAGAATTCTAAACATAGTTGTTAAGAATCCAGACGTAGCGAAGAAATGTATAGAACACCTTAAGAGAAGAGGAGTAGGGAAGGCCACTTTCCTACCACTGAATACCCTTAAGGACTTTAGGGATTATGATGAATCCATCTTAAGAAAAGAGGGTGTAATAAATTATGCTATAAATCTTGTGAAGTTTGATCCGAAGTACAGAAAAGTGTTCTCAACTATATTTAGAGACACGCTAATAGTTGAGAACTTTGAGACCGCCAAGAGGCTTGGCATTGGTAAGTACAGAATGGTTACTTTGGATGGAGATTTATTTGAGATTTCTGGAGCTATAACAGGTGGATCAAGAGACATAGAGAAATTAATAGGATTTAAAGAGAGTATTCCAGAGGATGAAATAAACGAGCTTGAGACCAAACTAGAAGAGTATGAGAAGTATCTTAATAAGATACTTGTACAGCGCAAGGAAAATGAGAAAGAGCTAATAAGATTAAGGGAGACTAAAGCTAGACTGTCTACAGAGAAAGAAATCCTAGAAGAAAGAATAAGTGAGCTTAAGGAATCAACCGCAGGCTTTAGTAAGAGAGAGTATAACGGTCTTAAAGTAGAGCTTAAGAACCTTGAGAAAAGAAGAGAAGAGATAGAAAAAGAATTGAAGTCCAAGCCTGATGAGAAAGGTATAGAAGAGTTAAGGAGAAAGGAAGAGGAATTAAGGCTTGAGCTTGAGAACCTTGTTAAGAGAGAGTCCGAGCTAAGCTCAAAGATAGAACTCTCAATATTAAGGGATATATCTTCTCTTGAGAACTCCATAAGAGACTCTGAACTTCAAGAGTCTAAGTTCGAGAAGATGAGAGAAGAGCTTAAGTCTAGACTCAAAGACATAATAAGCGAGCTTAACGAGCAGAAAAAGATTGAGAAAAAGTTCTTCTCGTCGTTAGAGCACTTAGCCAAGGAGCAAGACAAGCTTGAATTGGAGAATTCCAAACTAGCTGAGAAGATAGATAAGATAAGGAAGGTCATAAGTGATCTTCAAAGCAAGCGTAACAAGCTTGACTTGGATAGGGCAAAGATTGTTTCTAAAATAGAAGGATTACAGGAACAGCTTAAGGATTACTCTGAGATTAAGATAAGGTATGTTAAGGAGTCTGTAGTCGAACTTAAAACTAAAATTTCCTCTTTAGAAGCCAAGGTTAACGCCTTGAAACAAAATGTTAACCTTGGAGCTTGGGAGACTTACAAAGAGACAGAAAAGGAGTACAAAGAGATCTCAAACAAAGTGCAGAAATTAATAGACGAGAAGATGAAGATACAAAAGGTAATAGATGAAATAGAAGCAAGGAAGAGGGAAGCATTCATGGAGACATTTAATGAGATAAACAAGTACTTTGATTTGTTCTTTAAGAAGTTATCTCCAGAGGGAGAAGCTAAGCTTATAATTCAAAATGAGGAAGATATATTCAGTGGAGGGATAGATGTTCTAGCTAGACCTGCTGGTAAGAAGATGGTTTCTATGAAATCCATGTCAGGAGGAGAAAAGACAATAACAGCCTTAGCATTCATATTTGCGATACAGAACTACATGCCTGCACCATTCTACATACTTGATGAAGTTGATGCAGCTCTAGATAAGGCCAACTCTCAAACCTTAGCAAGGTTGATAGTTGAGAACTCAAGGTATGCACAGTTCATAATTATAACACACAACGAAGAAGTGATATCCATTGCAGATGTGTTGTATGGTGTTTACATGGATCAGAACGGCTCTTCACAAGTTGTATCCCTAGTCCTCCCAAAAACCAAAGAAGATTTCGAGAACATTAAGAAGCAAATGAGTAGGAAAGCTGGTAAAATCTAACTACAATAGCACATTTTCGATAATCCCTTTTACGATCTTACCATACTTTGTGCAGTTCTCAACAGCCCTTTTGTAGTCAAATATCCCTTTACCACTTGTTATAGAGACAAGTGGTTTTAAACCCAGGCTTTCAGCGCATTTGACATAGTCTTTAATAATCTTCATGTACTTTGTTACGTCCTCTATCTGCGAGTAAATATCTTCAAGTTCTTCACCTTTCTTAAGGTGACAGTATATGTAAACTCCAACGATGTGCGCGCCTATCTCATAAGCCTTTCTACTTTTCAGCAATGTGTTCTCTAGTCGGTTTAAGACTATCTTATGCAGGTTCTCTATACTCTTACCCACAACACCTTTACTGAAGACCTTTTGCTCTATTTGCATGGCCTGTTTTAACTTTTCACGCTTTGCCATGTCAGAGTAGAATCTTAGTTCTCTTTCGTCAAGAACAGCTTCAGCTTCTCTCAACTGGGATGAGAACCTTGAGACGAGCTCCCTATTCTCCCTTTTAAGTTGATGCAAGTTCAATTGATTACCTTTAATGGTTTTCTCTATGTATGTGGGGTAACCTTCTGTTAAGAGATCTATCAGGAACCTATGCAGTGCAACTCTATAAAGCTTGTAACTTTCGATGAGGAGTGCTACTATGCCTTTTGGGTTCCTTATTCCAATTATCTTTGCAATTTCCTCTTTATTCTTTGCCTCAAGTTTACTTATAGCTTTGGATACCGCTAAATTTACACGATTTATATATGAGTTGAGCCTATACTTCAAGAGTGTCACATTCTCTTGCCTGAAGTGTGCGAACTCATGTGCAAGAGTTCTTGCAAGTTCTTTTTTAAGTAGCTCTTCTGGAGGAATTCCCCTCATGCTTCTCTCGACAAGTATACTTAGTGCTATGTTGTCTAGATACAAAACCACATGCCCTAAAGACTCAGCTTTGGCTGTATGGACCACGTCATGCATGAATTCTCTTTTCTCGTCCTCTGTTATGGGTTTGGAGAATGGGTTGTCTGAGGTTATACTGTTCAATAGTTGTTCAAATACCTTTCTTCCCTTACTGTTTTTTAGCTGGTATCTTATATCGACAAGAAGTATGGGGGAGAAGCCAAGTTCGTCGACAACCTCTGGTAGAACCTCAAGCATGGTCTTGCAGAGGTATTTCAGGACCTTGACAGACTTTCTGTTAAGGTGCTTAAAAGGAAGCTTCTCCTCATAGAGCTTGATGAGAGTACCTTTTTTGGTGTAAATCACCTTCTTCCTACAAAGCTTCCTGCCAAATATCATTTAATAAGAACCAGACAATCAAGAGTTATAGATTTTTCTAATGGGCCGGGTGGGAATCGAACCCACGACCTCAACCGTGTGAGGGTTGCGTCATACCCCTAGACCACCGGCCCACGAAATTCTTTGAATTTCCAATCTTAAATATCTTATCAATTCAGTGGAATAGTGGAATTATACTATCTTCCGGTTTATAAGAACCTTTGGAGTATTAGGTTTTGGTGATGGAACATGAGAATAGAGGATTGGGTGAAAATGATCGAAAAGCAAGCACAGAAGGAAAAAGAAGACATAGAGTGGTTCAAAAGAAGAGTTAGAGTAAGATTCATACAGCAGAACAACCTCTTAAGCATTATAGGCAGAGCCAGCTTCTAAACTTTTTATTCTTTTATCTCTACAAATGTTGATGAGAAGAAGTCTACTAAGTCTTTAGCTCTCTTGATGGCATTCTTTAGCTCGTCAACTTTAGATCTCTCCTCAGAGTTTATCTTCGTTAGTGAAGCATTATCCTCTTCGAGCTCCTTTATAAGCTTCTTTAGCTCTTCTATGTTGTCTAAGACTTCCTTGTACTTCTCTATCTTAATGTACATGTGAGGTCTTGCAGTCTCAAGACCAGTTACCTCTATTGGTTTCTCCTCAACCTTTGTAGGCTTCTTAACCACAGGTTGTGGTTGTGGAACTGTAGGTTGAGCAACCTTTGGCTCTTCAATCTCTGGAAAAGAAGGAAGATCTGTTGGCTTATCAATTACATCCAAGTTAAATTCCTCTTCTTTTTTCTTACCAAACAACATAATCTATGAAAGGATATTTAAGTATTTAAATCTTATTATGAATGTGAAAGAGGCTTCATTCTACACAAAAGAAAACAAGCATGTACAATGTAATCTATGTAGGCATAACTGTATAATACCAGAAGGAAAAACAGGTATTTGTGGGGTTAGGAAGAACATAGAAGGAAAGCTTTATACCTTAACGTACCCAAAGCCAACAGCTTTACACGTAGATCCTATAGAGAAAAAGCCACTTTTCCATTTCCTACCCTTTACAGAAGTCTTTTCTATAGGAAGTTTTGGTTGCAATTTCAAGTGTAAGTTCTGTCAGAACTGGGACATATCACAAGTTGTGCTTGAAAACATAAGAGATGTTCCTCCAAATGAAGTAATAAAGATGGTGCACACACCATCTATAGCCTACACCTATAATGAGCCAACTGTGTTTTATGAGTATGCATATGAGATAGCAACTTTAGCAAATAAGAAAGGAATAAAAAACATATTCGTAACAAATGGTTACATCGAAGAAGAACCACTTAAGAAGATAGAGCCGATACTTGACGCAGCTAACATAGACTTCAAAGCTTACTCTAAAGAATTCTATTCAAAATTGGTTGGAGCAAGCTTTGATAAGTTTCTAGAATCTTTGAAGGTCTGGGCTAAGACTAAGATCTGGATAGAGTTCACAAATCTAATTATCACAGAAGAGAATGATAAACCCGACCAAATAAAGGCAATGTGTGAGTTCATAAAAGATAAGTTTGGAGATCAAACACCTCTTCACTTTACAGCGTATTATCCTTCATTCCAACTAAGAAATCCTCCAACTCCACCAAGCACATTAGAAAAAGCATATTCTATTGCTAAGGATGTGGGTTTAAAGTATGTTTACCTTGGAAACATCCCTTCAGACAAGATTAACACTTACTGCTACAACTGTGGTGAGCTTTTAGTAGATAGAATAAATAGAAAGCTCTACCTCACAGACGATAAAAGATGCCCATCCTGTGGTAAGAAGCAGTGGTTTGTTCTTTAAAAATTTGGACATTATTCTAACAATTTTGTCCCGTAGGTGAGATAAACTTTTAATTCTTCTGTAAGATATGCCTTCTAGGACGAGAGGCCTACTCCTGGAAAGTTCTCCACTTACTATATCCACTTTTCCTTCTCTAGAGCCCCTTGCAAGACCTAGAAGAATGGAGTTCGTTGAGGTTTCTCTTGTTTATGTAGAGCTTGAGTTTAAAGTTGATATGGAGTTGAGAACTTATGAACCCCCCATTACCACACCAAGAGTGGATTTCAGGAATGAGATGGAGCGTCTTAAGAAAGCTGCATGGGAGTTGGGGTCCAAGCAGAGTTATACTCTACCCAAGTTAAATTCCAAAGAGCAGACAGTAGACCCCCAAGAGTTAATATGGGAATCAAGCCATGGTTCTAAGTTGAGTTACGATCCTGTACGTGCTATGGAAGAAACAATAGAAAGAATGAGAGAAGAAAGCATGAAGTCTTGGACTCCACCACCATTTTATGATTATCAACCTTTGGATGTAAAACCAATGTGGGCTGAGGATATAACACCACAAAGCACCCACCAACTACTAGATGAAGCATATGAAATAGGCGAGCAGGTGTTTGCAAGCCAGTCTTCTTGGGAAGGTTACTTTGAGGAAAGAAGAAAAATGGATGAAAGACTCTGGGAACCTCTTCCGGACATTATGGAATTCGATTCACGAAAAAGTCTATTTAAACCAATATCAACTTCTGGACCCATATTCAAACCACACTCTGTGTTTGGGGATCAGATCGAGCTTAGTAGACCAGAGATACCTATGCTTACTTTACCACACACAATACAAACCACAGACTTGAACGAGCTAGCCACCCGTACTTTTGAAGTACCTGAGTTCGACACAATAAGTACAGAAGACTTATTCAAGAAGGAAATAGAATTCTCAAGAGGGATCGATAGCTTATTCCCTTCAAGAGATCCACTATCAAAGCCTGTACTAGAACCTGTTTTAATCCAAGAGTCTGAAGACGAGTTTAGCTTTGGAGTCTGGCCTATGCTGGAAAGAAGAGGAAAGCTCTTCCCAGGAGATAAGATCTTTGTTCTTGATCCATTCGAGCGCTTTAGAGGGAGTTCAAGTACTTTCTCATTAGAACGTCCGACTTCATTGTTTGAGAATCCACTTGAAGAGGTTAAAACTCGTGGCTTACCATCTGAACCCACATACACTTCTAAGCCAGATGTACTTAAGTCACCACTTGATGAGCTTGAGGAACAGCTCAGCCCACACAGAAGATTGAAGGGAGAGTATGTTGGACCGATAGAAACCGTATCTCTTGATGAGCTGTTCAGTAAAGAACCTGTTCTTAAAGTAGATACACCTATTAAGAGAGAGGAGCTATTCGAGAGGGACATCCCAACCAGACGAGAAGAGATCTTCCCAAGAGACACCTTTAATGACATCTTTAGAGATGAGTTCGAGGAAATACTTACTCCCAGACCTGTTATATTTGAAAGGACGGATAGAAAAGTAAGCTTTGGAAGAGATACAGACATCAGAACAGAGTTGGAAAGAGAGATAGAAGACTTGTTTAGACCTAAGACTGATATTAGAGATCTAAGAGAAAACTTAATTGATAGACGTAGAAAAGTTGTATTCCCAAGAGAGGATTATGATGTTGAGATAGAAGACCTAAGGGATAAACTCTTTGTGGATGCAGTAGTGTCTTCGGTGTTTGAAGACAAGCTTGAATTTGATAGGGATGCCTTATTCGATGCAAGGAGTAAAAGATTGATAGAGGACCTCTTCCCAAAACCTCCAGACATAAACCTCCACGGAAGAGAGACTATACCTGTAAG
>CAZQAZ010000016.1:0-5199 GCA_964591855.1 Candidatus Woesearchaeota archaeon
AAGTGCAGGGGGTGGGATTCGAACCCACGAAGGCACTAAGCCACATGGTCCTTAGCCATGCCCCTTTGACCACTCGGGAACCCCTGCTTAAATCTTTATGAACTCTTAAGGTTTAAATATTTTTACAAATGAGGTTTAGGTAAGGAAAATTCCTCACTACTCTTTTTCCTTAACCTCAAACTTTATATACTTCTGTTTCTTAAGAGTATTATGAATGATTCTAAAAAGTATGGAGGTGTAGAAATGGATAAAACTATAGGCTTGATAGCCTTAGCAATAGCAGCAATCGTAGCCGTTGTAGCAATTTTCGGATTCCTACAAGTAACAGGAGCAGCAATATTAACTAGTAAAGAGACTACACTCAGTGGACCAGGCTCATTCGGACCAGGATCCTTTGGACCAGGCTCATTCGGACCGGGTTCATTTGGCAGTATAGATACAGTAACTGGTAAAGAGACAATTACATTGAGCGACTTCGAAAAGCTATCTATAGAAGATCAAATGACATTTTTGGCAGCTAAGGGCTTAACAATGGACCAGTTTGAGGCAATGCCAGAAGCAATGAAGAAAGCTGTGTTAAACATGGTGAACTTACCAGACGAGGCAATGATGCACCCATTGATGAAACTAGCAGAGAAGGGAATGCCTCTAGCAGTATTTGAGTCATTGCCAAAGAATGTACAAGAAACAATATTAACAATGAAGTTTGGAGTATCGAAGGAGACATTTGATACAATGGACGAGAGCACAAAGGAAGCAGTAATAGCTGATGAAGGGCTAGTTCTCACTAAGTAAACTTTCCATTTCTTTTATTATTTTTTTATAGTTCCCTTCTTCATCGAGAGACTCTGCTTGGGCAAGTATCATCTTGGCCTCATCCTTTGCTCCAAGCTTTATAAGAGCTTCCATATAGTCTTTTCTATATGCTAACATAAGTTCTAATTTACCTGTCTCATCTATCGTCCTTAGGCCCTTCTCAAAGTACTCCTTTGTTTTGTTAAGTTCGTTTTGCATAGAGAATATTTCACCATAGATTAAGTATATACTTGCCATGATATGTTTGTGATCCAGTTGGATGGCATTCGCCAACGCTTTTTCCAAGTATTCCTCAGCATCCTTGAACCTCTTTAACTTTACATATGTATGGGCAAGGTTACCCTGTATAAAGGTGATAGGTATTATGTCTCCTAGGTCTGTGGCGTATTTGAGTGCCTTTTCGAACATGGCAGCAGCCCTCTTGTATTCTCCTTTGTTCATTAGAGCGTCCCCCAAATTATTATACACTCTTGCGTTAGTGAGCTTACTTGCTTGTGGAAGATCTACTAGGCACTCCTCGAGGAGTTCTATCTTTGCATCTAAGTCCCCCTTACTCCCATAGCAGTTTGCTATACTTATTGTTGTATTTAATTTTGTCTCTAAGTCATCTGTTCTCTCTCTGATAATTTCAAAATACCTTATTGCTTCTTCTAACCTACCCCTTCTCCATTCCATATTACCAAGGGCATTAAGAGCAAGAACCTCGTCTTTTTTACTTCCAGCCAAGTTCAAAGCTTTCTTAAGATCTTCCTCAGCCTCGTCCCAAAGGCTTCTTTCATATTCTATCTCACCTTTGACGAGGTAAGGGAAGCTAGTCTCCTCTAACTCTATCAGTCTATCACAGTAACCTAAACATGCGTCCCATTCTCCTATTGTTTTAGACACTTCTATTATCTTTCTTAAGACTTTAGGATCTTGTTGAATGCTTACTGCATCTTTTAAGTAAGAGTACGCATCTTTAAGTTTGTAGTTCATTATAGCTCTGTCTGCAGCATCAAGTGAGTAAGCATATGCCAAATCTTTAACTTTACTTGATCCTTTGATTAAGTGAGGTTGTACAAGCTCTGGAGCCAACCTTCTTTTGTGTCTGGATAAACCTATTTCTTCATGGTATTTGACTCTTAATGGTTCAGGTATCTTATCATATACGTAGTTCATTGCAAGAAGAGATACAAACTGGAATTCTTCATCGCCGACGTCTTTAATAATCTTTGCCTTCTTCATTATAGAGACTATGTTCCTTAAAACCTCTTCTTCAGTAGGTGGGGTTGTTAGCGAGATAAGAACGTTGTCTATCTCTTCTTTCTTGCCAGGGTTTTCTAAAAGCAAGGATGTAAGATCTTTTATGTCCATACCAGAATATTCTTCAGGTATAGCTTTCCTTAAGCTTTCTTTAAACACCGCATACAACTCTTTGTATGAGAATCTAAAGCCTAACACGGAAGCTTTCTCTAATAAGTCTCTTTCCTGTTCTGATAGTTTGTTTAACCTCTTTTCTATTATCTCTCCAATAGAACCAGGCGTCCTAATATCTTTAACATCTATCTTTAATATGTGTTCCATTCCTTCTTTGATTTCAGGGTGTTCTTCCAGCAAAGTGTCTATGGTTTCATTGACCATTAAAGGATTACCATTTGTAGCTTCATAAATGGTATTGGAAATACTTTCAGGTACTTTGTACCCTAGTATATTTGATATAAATTCTCTGGTTGAGGCTTTATCTAAACCACTTAGCTTTAACCTTTCAGAGCCAATTCTCATAAGCTCTGCTATGTGATCTTCAAGTTCAGTGGTTGAGTCCTCTGGCCTATATAAAAGTATGAACTTTGGTCCATTTTCTCTCTTAGCAAGTGAGAGAATAATGTCCATAGACTCTTTATCTGCCCAATGGTAGTCATCTATTACTATGGTTTCATTTATCGAGCTTAACTTCTCTACAATTGTTGAATGAATTTGGCTCAAATCTGAGAGCTCCTGGATGTCTTCGCCTTTGAGCTCGAACTCGCTTAGAAGCTCTTTAAGTAAGGTCTCGGTTACTTCCATGTCTTGAGGGGACACACCTAAAAGAGCCACATTTCTTTCTTTTAGTTTATTCCCAAATTCTTCAAGCTTCTCGTCGAGGTCTGAAGGAATCTCACCCTCAAAATTTATTGCTATTTGGTATAGTTTTTCTCCGTTATCATCTTTTATGTCATACATATATATCGTGTGATCCTCAAGAGTTAGTATCTTTAATTCCTGCCCAAAGCTTGTTATAGTATAATCTCTTATTGCGGAGAGCATTCCTGTCACCAAATCTTCATCTTCAGACATGAGTTTCTTCTCCACATTTGTGTTGGAGAGATATTGAATTAAAAGGCCACCATTGTTCAGCACAAAGGCTTCCTTAGCGAAAAACTTCTGGGGCTTAAGTAAGTCTTGTAGTCCTACCTTGCTTAAAATCTCTTTTATAAGGTCTAGCTCTTTATAACTTGGGAGAGCTTGGATACGAATGCAGTTATCTATTTGTTCTGATAGAGAGGTTTTACCTATACCTGCTTCTCCTTCTATTAGCAGCATACGTTCTTCTCTCTCTAAGAATCTAAGAATTGCTTCTAGCTCTTCTTTTCTATTAACGAACATAAAAATGTTCTTCTTGTCAGAAATATAAATATTGTGAAAGCTTTATAAGTTGAGCGTGCAATTTTACTATATGACTACTTACAAGAAGAAAGTGTCTTTAATAGGTCCTGTTGGTGTAGGGAAAACGTCTATATTCTCTGTATTTACTAGAGGTATTTTCCCAGAGAGCTATAAGAGCACATTTGGTAGAAATATAAGCGAGAAGGATGTAAGTGTGATGGTGGATGGAACTCCTTACACTGTTAAGTTTGTTATAGTCGATGTTATGGGAGATAATTCTTATGAATCTTTAATAAACCCCGCAATCAAGAATTCTGAAGCTTACATCTTTGTTTGCGATCTTACGGATCCACTAAGTCTAGATTCTCTAAGTCGATATTGGGTTCACAAGGCTGTGGATATGAATCATGAGGCTGTGAGGATATTTGTTGGAAATAAGTTGGATTTGGAGGATCAGCTAAAGTTCGGTGAAGACGAGCTTGCGAAGATAGCTGGAGGTTCGAGTTACATCCTCACATCTGCCAAGGAAAACAAAAACATAAATGAACTGTTTAGTACACTAGCCTTTGACTTACTTGGTAGTACTAAAGAAGTGGTTGTTGAAAGAAGTTTAAAGTCTGTAATGGATAGTATTTTTAGGGAATTTGGTAAGTATTTTGGTAGAGATGAAACATGGATGGATATAATCAGGACCCAGGCAGAGGTCGTAGAATTCGATCACCAGCATCCTGATCCAGACTCTGCTGAGGATCTTGTAAATATACTATCAGATATCTTACTACATAGATTTCCACCCCATGATAGAAGGTGGGACGAGCTTATGACTCTTAAGAATAAGTGGTTGAGGTCTGTAAGGAAATTTAAGGACGATTATAATTCGTTATAAGAAATTATTTTCTTGATAAGTTTTGCTGCAAGGTAAGGTGTATAGTTTGGATCTAGCATAGGGTTACATTCCATAACATCGAATCCAACCAATTGTGAGTTTTGTATTATGGTTTTTAGAGCCTTAAGGAGGGAATTGTAATTCATTCCTCCAGGCTCAGGTGTTCCCACACCCTTAACATCAAGCACATCCAAGTCTATTGATATGTAAACCTTTTTTCCTTTGACGAAGTTTGCTAGCTTTTCTTTTATGAAGCTTTCAGTGTCTT
Organism: Candidatus Woesearchaeota archaeon; assembly: GCA_964591855.1. Taxonomy (GTDB): domain Archaea; phylum Nanobdellota; class Nanobdellia; order CAZCWL01; family CAZQAZ01; genus CAZQAZ01. The sequence goes on from CAZQAZ010000016.1 coordinate 4,593, forward strand.
TCATGAGGACAAGTGTTACGTTCTTGTTCTCTTTGCTGGATTCAAATTCCTCTCGTGAAAGACTTCTCACACCTAAGATTAAAGTTTTCTTGTTCTCAGAGATTCTTCTACACACACAGGCATTTGAGTACTTACTTCCTTCATACTCATCTCTTAGATCCCCATGGGCATCAAAACAAACAAATAATACTTCATCATCAAAAGCAGATAAAGCACCTATCGATGGAGAGTGCTCTCCACCAATCATTACTGGAATCTTATTGTGTTTCTTTATTTCTTCTACTGTGTCTTTTACTCTTTGGAGAGTATCCTCTACATTTCCTCTGTTTACGTCTAGTGGATTAAGTGTATGAATCTTGACTCTTTCAAGATCAAATCCTGTCTCTTCATCGTATAACTCTAGATCCCTAGAAGCTTTAATTACGAAAAAAGGTCCCTCTCTTGCTCCAGGTAAAGAAGTAGTAGTAGAATCAAATGGAATTTGGAGTATTATGTACTTAGCTTCTTCTGGAGGATCCTCTTTCCCTAAGAATGTAAAACCTTCCCCACACCATCCAAACTCCATACAAACACAAGAATTAAAGATTTTATTAATGTTTCTAAGAGA
>CAZQAZ010000016.1:5299-7844 GCA_964591855.1 Candidatus Woesearchaeota archaeon
TTAAAAAGGTTTCTGATGGCTTCGAAGTCTTTCTCTAAGGTGGGTCTTAGGTATTGATTATAGATGGCTGCTGCTGGGTGGTACATTGGGATGATGTAAATCTTTCCAAAAAGAGTAGAGACTTCATGTACTTTTCCATGCTCTTTTGATATGCCCTCAAACTCTAAGCCATACTTCTCAAGAATCAGCTTAGCAGCATGTCTTCCAAGAGGAACTATGACCTTTGGCTTGATGTGATTAATCTGGAAGTCCAAATAAGGATAACATGCTTTAACCTCTTCTGGAAGTGGATCTCTGTTGTTTGGAGGTCTACATTTAACTATGTTTGTGATGTAAACCTCATTTCTTTGTATTCCAATCTTATTAAGAAGCTCAGTTAGTAGTTTTCCAGCTTTGCCAACAAAGGGTTTTCCCTGTTTGTCCTCATAAAATCCAGGAGCTTCTCCTATAAACATGGTCTTAGCATCTTTAGGCCCATCTCCAAACACAACATTTGTTCTTGACTTCCACAATTCACATTTCTTACAAGAAAGAGCCTCTTTCTCCACTTCTTCCCAATTCATAATTCTAAGAATTGCTTGTCACTTAAATATGTTTGGTAAAGCTTTTAAACTAGTAGGTGGTATTCAAGTGTTATGCACCCAGTGATATGTGGCTTAGCGTGGTATATGCCATCCATTATATTGTACATCTTAGTAGGGGTTAAAGTGTTGGACTACGACCACAAGATAAGGAGGAAAAATATTCTTAAGGGGTTAGAAGTTCTTCCTGGAAATCTCTTATTGCTCGTATCTATATTGGGAGCAATAAAAGTTGAGAATATAATACAAGATCACTTCTCTTTGGGATGGGATTTCACACCTTTGTTTTACTCTATAGAAGGAAACAAACATATAGTTTGGTTACAGACTGCATTTACATCAAATTTATTCTTTCATGCTGTAGCTGTGTTTTATTTATTAGCGTTCATGGGAGCTCTTGTTTTGGTGCCTACTTTCTTCCTCTTGAGGAATGAGAGAGATCTACTTAAGAAGTATGTTTACATAATGGTTTTCAGTTATGCAATCTTAGTTCCATCTTACTTGTTCTTTAATGTTAGTGTCACCTCACTTTACCCTGAGGGGACTCCCGTGGAACCAAAGCTTTACAACAACGAGATGTACCTGTCTTTAGTACATCTTGTGGATAGGTTAGACGATTGTTTTCCAAGTGGACATATAAGCGTTCCCTTTTCATTACTTCTATTATCGATATTCGACACAAAGAATAAAAGACTAAGGTGGTTCACTTTCTTCTTACTAGTCTTAACAGCATTCTCCATACTTTACTTGGGAATACATTGGGGTTTGGACATAGTTGGTGGCTTGATCTTAGGAGCAGCAGCGTACTGGTTCTCCAATACTAAATACACCAAGCCTATCTCTTCTTTTATAGATAGAGTAAATAAAAAATTTACAAAGTTTAAGGCCTACTATACTTACTCATAATCTCTGCTTTTGCTATAGTATGCTCTTCTACTTTGGACGTGAATTCATGCTTGTCTTTAATATCGCCTAGATCCTCAACGTCTAGTGCATACAGTGTAAAGAAGTATCTGTGTGTTCCTGATGGGGGACATGGTCCACCATAGTTCTCTTTGCCAAAGTCATTAATGACTTGCTTTCCAGGTATTTCCCCTTGTTTTATCTCTCTTTTGTCAGCTGGGATATTGTATACCATCCAGTGTATGAATGTTCCCATTGGTGCATCTGGATCCCAGACCATTAGTGCAAACGACTTTGTTCCTTCTGGTACTTCGCTCCATCTTAATTCTGGGTTTATATCTTCTCCGTCGCATGTGAATCTTGCAGGTACAAACTCTCCCAAGTCCGGGCTTTCAAGTTTCATTTTCATTACCTCCTTTGAAGTGCAACCCGCCAAGAGTATTATTGGCATGAGCAATAATACATATAGTAGCTTCATACTATTTAGAGTTTCGGATTCTTTATAAAACTTTTAAACTTGGAGATTTGTATGGAGAAGAAGGTAGTCGATAGCCTAGATGGGGTTTTATTTAGATTGTATCCAAGTGAGGTTGATAATCCTAGCTTGGCATATCCAATATGTAAACTCGGTGCTAATCTTATAGGTAAGCTTTTGGAGTGTGTAGGAGATTGTGTTGAAGAGGTATATCTAGAGGGTAGATCTCTTTCCCGCTTGTCAAATAGTCTAGATTTGATACTCATACCAAAGATAGAAGAGGATAGCATTGTAAGACGCTTACGAAACCACAACTGGTTTTATGAAGACCAAGTGTGTTTTAACATCTCCAGAAATGGCTTAGGTATGATCTTTGGAGATTACTTAACAAATCCATGTAACCTTCATGACTAATGAGGAGTTTGAGTCGTATTTAGAGAGCAAAAGAGAGTTCCTTGGTGGTCCAGTGTAAAGCCCCGGGAGGGATTCGAACCCTCGACCTACGGCTTACAAGGCCGTCGCTCTAACCAGCTGAGCTACCGAGGCAGCTATTTCATAGAATCTTTAACTCCTTTTAAAACTTTTC
>CAZQAZ010000017.1:0-7465 GCA_964591855.1 Candidatus Woesearchaeota archaeon
ATAGTAAGCTTTTTAAATAAAGTGAAGCTAAAAATTCTACATGGCAGATAAAAGTAAAGAGATAAAAATAGTTCGTATAGCGGGTACGGATATTCATGGAACTAAGAAATTAATACAAGGATTAATCCAGATTAAGGGCGTTTCTTTCATGTTCGCAAATGCAGTTGCTCAGGTTTTAGGTCTAGACAAGTCAAAGAGGTTTGGGGATTTAACAGATGAGGAAATAAATAAGATAAATGATGTTCTAGAGAACACAGAGAAGTATAACATACCATCTTGGCTTTTGAATAGAAGAAAGGATTGGGAGACAGGAGTAGACAAACACTTAATAGGAAGTGATGTCCCTCTTGCAGTTAAGATGGACATTAAGAGATTACAGGAAATAAAGTCAAGAAGAGGAATGAGACATGCATTAGGATTAAAAGTTAGAGGTCAAAGATTAAAGTCTAATGCTAGAAGAGGTAAAACAGTTGGTGTGAAGAGAAGAAAAGGAGCAAAGAAGGGTAGGTAAAATGGGAGATCCAAGAAGATTGAAGAAAAAATATTCTGGACCAACACATCCTTGGCAAAAGGCAAGGATAAAGGAAGAAGTAGATCTAATGAAAGGTTATGGTTACAGAAGAAAGACTGAGATCTGGAAGATAAGATCAGAGCTTGGAAGGTACAGGCAGCAGGCAAGAAGATTGATTGGTTTAAGAACAGAGCAAGCTGAGAAGGAAAAGAAACAATTAATAGACAAACTTCACAGATTAGGTTTAGTCCCAGAGGGAGCATCACTTGATGATGTTTTAGGCCTTACTATCAGAGATATCTCTGAGAGAAGATTACAAACTTTAGTTTACAAGAAAAAGCTTGCTTCAAGTTTGGATCAAGCAAGGCAGTTAATAGTTCACAGACACATAGCTGTTGGCAATAAGGTGATTACATCTCCTAACTACCTTGTTTCAGTGGAGGAAGAGGCTGTTATTAATTACGCTCCTAAGTCTCCTTACGCAAATCCAAATCATCCAATAAGAGTGCAAGCTTTAGAGAAAGAGAAGAGAGAAAGAGTATTAAAAGAAGAAAAACCTAAAGAGGTTGAAGAAGAGAAGGAGATAGAGTCAGAAGATGTAAACTCTGAAGAGGCAAAGAGTGAGGCATCATGAGTGAGGGAAAGAAAAAGAAAGAATATACTGGAATAGTACACATCTATGCTAGCTTTAATAATACACTTCTCACAGCTACAGACTTAACTGGAGCTGAAACTCTTTCAAGAGTTACAGGTGGAGCTCAAGTTAAGTCAGGAAGACTTGCATCGTCTCCACACGCTGCAATGCAAGCAGCTCAAAAACTTGCAGACGATTTACTTGCTAAGGGCATAAGGAACATAATAGTTAAGGTTAGAGCTCCTGGTGGCCAGAAGTCAAAGACACCAGGTCCTGGAGCACAACCAGCTATAAGAGCTTTATCAAGAGCTGGTTTAAGAATACTTGATATAGAGGATGTAACACCCATACCACACGATGGGTGTAGACCAAAAGGTGGAAAGAGAGGTAGAAGAGTATAAGCTGGAGGTGGAAGCTTCCATATCCATGATAATCTTGTGGAGAAGTGAAAGGAGTGAATAACATGAAAATAGAGCTTGTGAAAAAAGAAGGCTTAACAAACACTTACCTGATATCGGAAACAAAGCCTGAAGTGATCAATGCTATAAGAAGAGCAATTATCTCAGAGGTTCCTGTTCTAGCAATAGAAGATGTATTCATATCAAAGAATAGTAGTGCTTTATACGACGAAATACTTGCTCACAGATTAGGTTTAATTCCACTCACAACTCCTGATACTTATGTCCTACCAGAAGTATGTAAGTGTAAAGGAAAGGGCTGTGCAAGGTGTACTGTTAAGTTCACATTGAAAGCTAAAGGACCAGGAATGGTATATGCTAGAGAACTTAAATCTACAGATCCAGCGGTTAAACCTGTCTACGAAGACATGCCAATAGTTTACTTAGATGAAGGTCAAGAGGTAGAGTTAGAAGCATCTGCTGTTTTAGGAAGAGGTAAAGACCATGCTAAGTGGAGTGGAGCTTTAGCTTACTACAAATACTATCCAAGGATAAAGATTGATCAGAGTAAAATAAAGGAACCAAAGAAATGTGTTGAATCGTGCCCAAGGGGAATTCTTAAGCTCAACGGAAACAAAGTTGAAGTTGATAAAAACAAGTTATTAGAGTGTGACTTATGTGGAGCGTGTTCAGAAGTATGCGAAGGTATAAGTGTAGAAGGAGATGAGTCTAAGTTTGTATTCACAGTAGAGTCTTGGGGCCAGAAGGATCCAAGCAAGATGTTCCAAGAAGCAATCAACATCTTAAAGGAAAATCTCGAGACAATAAAGAAGGAATTATAAACTCGCTAGGAAGTCTTATTCTTAATTTGTTTTTCTATACTGAAGAACTCCTTATGGGACATGGGATCCTCGATACCCTCCTTTTTGCATAGTTCTGTGTACCTTTTCCATATTATGTCTTTTATTGTAGAGTAAGTAGCTGTTGAGAATGGTGCATCCTTGAGGTCTATATCAAAAAACTTGTACACCTTATCCATTCTTTTAAAGAAGTCAAAGATAGAGCAGTCACAAAATTCCATAACTTTTCTCCTGAGCTTTGGGCTTATTCTTAAGTAGAACTTTCTTACAGGGATGTACTTACGTCTTACATCTCTTATGAAATCGTCTAAGTCGTAGATGTATTTTATTCCTTTTTTTGGGTTTACTTTGTAGTTTATTACTTTTATCTGTACATGATTCCAACTCAAATTATTCTTAGCAGCGAGGTAAGTTGTAATTAGTGCCATAGTTGCCGCACCCAAGCTATAATAGTCTTCTGTACCAAAGCGGCCAGATACACTTCCTCTGGCTTCTCCTATTAAATACCTGCCGAATAAAGAGGTGTTTTGTATATACCGCACATCCACGGGTAATCCTTTAACTTTGCTCATTATGTTTATGTCAGCGTATCTATTGAGATCTGCCATACCCTCAGATCTTGTACGAACTAAAGTTCCAAGTATTGATATATAAGTTCTGTAAGGATCTACGCTTAAACCTCTAGCTATTCTTTTGTCCGATTTAAGTTTTGCGAGGAGAGAACCTTCTTTTGCGACATTTCCCCTTAGCTCACCCAGTACTAAGGAGACATAATCCCTATAATGTGTTAGCTCATGTATTAGAGTCCCTTTGAAGAATTCTAAAGCATCCCTATTCATTCGCCCAAATAGATCTTTTTCTGGCACGATTTCTGTCCCTATACCTATAACAGCTATATCATCTGTTGAGAGTTCTGGTTTGAATTCTCCTTGTACTACATTAAGATCTTTGTTGATTGTTAATACTAATCTCTTTTTGGGAATAAGATCAGGCCGTTTTTTTAAGGTGCTGTATACAAGTTCGAGCACGTCCTTTAGGGTCATGTTCTTTTGCTTCAGGATTTCAGATTCACGTTTCTTTGCCAGCCTCAAATCAATCTCTACTTTCCTCCCACCAATGCTTTTCTTAACAAATAAGTGTTCTTCTCCGAAGAGACCCATACCTCTTATAGACTGTGGGTACTTAAAAGAATTGTGTCAAGTAAAAAAACTTTATAAATAGCTTTTAGTTATTCTTTTGTGAGCTCCCATCGTCTAGTCCGGCCAAGGATGCGGGCCTTTCGAGCCCGAGACCCGGGTTCAAATCCCGGTGGGAGCACTTTTTTCTTTGAATGGGCCGATAGCTTAACTGGTAAAGCGCCGCCTTCGCAGGGCGGAGACTCGGGGTTCGAGTCCCCGTCGGTCCATACATCCATTACTATTCATTAGAACTAACCAGAGGAACGAACACAAAGTATCCATGATCTTCGATTTCAAGGCCTGATCTCTTTTTCTTGATGACAAGCATCTTTTGATCTGGGTAGCCTACAGGAATGACCATTCTTCCATTGACTTTTAGCTGTTTAACGAGGGGTTTTGGTATGGTTTTAGCTCCGGCTGTTACTATGATTCTGTCAAAAGGTGCTGCCTCTTCGAGACCTTTTGACCCATCTCCAAGATACACCTTAACGTTTCTGAATCTCTTAAGTCTTTGTCTTGCATACTCGTAAAGCTCAGGTATTCTCTCAATAGTATAGACTTTGCCTTCTCTGCCTACTACTTTTGAGAGTATGGCAGCTTGGTATCCAGAACCTGTCCCAATCTCAAGAACCTTGTGTCCTTTCTTTGGTTCTAAGAGTTGAGTCATGATTGCAACAGTAGTAGGTTGAGATATGGTTTGTCCTTTTAAAATAGGTAATGGAGAATCCACATAAGCTAAGTGCTTGTATTGTGGTAAGACAAAGTCCTCTCTCCTTACGTCTCTAAAGGCTTTAAGGATGTTCTTGTCTTTAATTATTCCCTTCTCTTTCCAGTACTCAATTAATTCTTCCTTTTGTCTTTTTAAGGACATCATCAGCTAATAATACAATAAGGATGGCAAGTATAACAAACCAAAAAGTTTTACTCTTGCCACAAGACTCTTCTACTCTATACTTAACAGGAGCCACAACACATGGTTTTAGAACATTACCACTTGAATCATTAACCTCAAGACAAAGAGTTATATTCTCCCTATAGGTTCCAAGCTTGTACGTCTTGGCCAGGAACACAAACTGTGTTTGGTTTCCATATTGTCTTACCTCTTTAAGCACAAGGTTTGGAGAGCTTGTGTTTATGGTGTATATCATTCCACTAAGTCCAGAAGCTGTGACGTATATTAGCTTGTCTTCGTTTGTTCTAGTGAAGCATACCTCTTTATCGTTATATGATAGCCCAACAGGTATGGCTAATGCACCTCCAAGGACTATAAGTATAATAAACGTGGCTATCTCTATTCTCACCTCTTCCTCACCTTCCTCTTAAGTATAAGTATGATCACAAGGATAAGTAATATTATTAGCAGCACAATCAGTAGTGAAACCAAGACTTTCTCACTTGTGAATATGTTCCCCGGTGTGATCTTTATTTCTTTAGTTATCTCATTACTATATTTTCCATAGTATGCAGCTTTTACTTTAAGAAGGTACGAACCTTCGTCCTTGAACCTAAGATATGCAGTAAGCTCTTTTACCTCTCCAGGTTCAACTCTTACTTCGTCTCCATATTCAACGTCCACTAACTTATTCCCATCGATTAACTCCATATAAGATTCAACTTTAAGCTTAGCTAGAAGTGGAATCTCTCCGGTGTTGTTAAGCTTACCAACTACTTCCACGAGTTGGTTGACGGATTTAACCTTTGGAACATAAACATCCTCAAGTATAGCATTCACACTGTAGGTCCCAGCGGGGAATATTGTTATTCTCTTCCATGTTTCTTTTATTAACTTATTTTCCAGATACAACTTTATGTTCGCCCAGTAAGTACCTGCTGTCAAGTTTGATATTGGAACAGATACGCTATCTGTTCTCTCTTGGAAAGGAAGAATCTCTTCACCTTCTACACGGTACTCACCATATTTTGTGGTATTCTCATAATCCCACACTGTTATTTCATACACAGGCTTAGCTTTGACGTTACCTGTGTTCTCAATGTTGAATTCAAAGTAAAGAGGATAACCTTCCTCGAGCTTTCCAGGCTTAATGTTCTTGACGTCTAAGTCTAAGACTTCCTCCCCAACAACATTAATCTTAATCACAGCACCAACTGCTGCAGATATAGCAGCCCCTGTGCCTTCAGTTTGTGCTATTGGTTCAGCAGCAGCTACAGCTATAACACTGTATAAACCATTAGGAGTATCACTTGGAACATTAACAGAAACCTTAACTCTTCTCTGCTCACCAGGTTCCAATACAAAACCAGAAGGAGGATCAAAACTTAGCCACTTACCAACTTCCCCTTCAACTTGAAAATTAACTTTAATCTCAACATCATTTGGGTTCCCAATGAGGAATGTTGACTCTGCATATCCTCCCTTTAGCACATTATCAAGAGTGATAGTTCCGGGACTAATACTTATTCCCATAGCAAATGAATGAGATACAGCGAAGGCAAGAAGGAGCATAATTAGATACATTCTTTTACTCATAGCTAACAAAAAGAGTTTTTTGTTTATAACTCTTTTCTTAGACTTTCGGAAACTATAAAAATAATTAATCCTTATTCTTAATTGTAAAAAAACCTTGAGGAGGAAGAAAATGAGCGAGAAGTATTTGCTTATCATTGCAGCAATTCTCTTTGTTAGTATTGTAGCAATACAATTGATTCCAGCTCCGACGGCTCCTGAGCCAACACCCATGACTAGTAGCATGGGTGTAGTAAGCACCGCTAAAACTCCAAACACAGTAACACAGGTTTCAGTAAATGTAATTAATACATTAGCAGAATCAAGAGTAGTTGTTCCTTAAGGAGGAATTGGAATGAAAAAGGTGCAAATATTGTATGTAGTTGTTCTTGTTTTGGCGGCAGTATTAGTACTTCAGATAGGAAACCTAATAACAGGATACGAGTCAACAGCATCTGTTTCTACGCAGGCAAATGTTGGAAACGTAGCACCGACGGTATCCAATGTAGTATTAGACGATGCTACACCTACACCAGCAGATCAAATAGACCTTTCTGCAGGTACAACAAAAACAGTTACATGTACGGGAGTAATAGATGACCAGAATGGGTACGACGACATAGTTTCAGCAAACGCAACAATATGGAGTTCGAGCTCAAGTGAGACAGCAGCAGACGATAACAATAACCACTACACAAACACAAGTTGTGTCTTGTCAGCAGGTTATGACACAACCAAGAAGAACGTTACATGTACATTCTCTATGCAGTACTATGCAGACAACGGTACATGGACCTGTAAGATATATGGTATTGATAACTCTTCAGCATATGGTTCTGCAACAGACACAGCAACAGTTAACTCATTAATTGCTTTGGACACAGATGCAACACTTGACTTTGGAACCTTATCCACAGGAGAAACATCATCAAGTGATGTGAACCACACAGTAAGAAACTACGGTAACAGACCAATAGACATTCAGCTAAATGGTACAGACATGAGTTGTTCTGTACTTGGAACGATACCGGTTGATAAAGTGAAGTACTCCTTAACATATGACACAGCGTATACAAATATGACTTCACTTACAACAACCATGACACTATTATCAAACTTTGACTTAGCAGTTAAGACGACAGACGATGCAACCCCTATCTCAAAGGATACGTACTGGAAGATACAGATACCATCAGGAGTTAAGGGAACCTGTACAGGAACAATACAGTTCACAGCCGTCGAATCCAGCTAAACCTTATTTTTTTCTTTTCTTTTGAAAAGCTTTATATTAGGTAAAAGATTTATTACACTCGTATGGACGTTAAGACACTGGTTATGTTGAGTATTGTCTTCGTGTCATTAGCAGTTGCAATCACAGGCTTTGCAACCACCACAACCACAACTACAGTCTCCAACTCTC
>CAZQAZ010000018.1:0-6269 GCA_964591855.1 Candidatus Woesearchaeota archaeon
TTATAAGAACCCCAAATTTTCTTATAAGCACACCCAAGTAATACAAAAGTATTACCTTTTTCCTTATTAGACCCTTATAAGAACTCCTGTTAAGATGGCTTTTCCTTGACTTTTCCTTATAAGAGCCCTCTGGTCAAGTGGCATTTGGAGGCTAAAAAAGTAATACAAAAGTATTACTTTTTTGGAAAAATTTAGTGAGAATTTCTCAAATTGCGTTTTTTTGGCTGTTTAAGGGCCTATAGGCCAATTTAACCAAATGCAAAAGTATTATAAGCTTAACGCTTCTGTTGGTAGAGTATGGTAAACCCTTATTTATACCAAGTAATTCTCTCTCTGTCTCCAGTATCCGAAAATAGAGGAGCTCTGTTACTTGGGTTCTTACTGAAGGAACCAAGTTTGCTAAACTTCTTATTATCGACCATACCTATAGTATTATTAGCACCTATTTTGCTATTATTCTGGGAGAAGTCTAGTATTGCACCATGGATAAGAAGGATTTTAGAGATCAGAACCAAGACAAAGAGGGAAAAGGTCAGGAGGGCGATAGAGAAATATGGCTACTTGGCCTTACTAGTATTTGTAGCTATCCCTTCACCAGGTACAGGAGTCTACACTGGATCTTTCATAGCTAAGGCTCTAGGGCTTGAAGATAAGAAGGCATTGCCCTATCTAATCCTAGGAGCTGTGTTTTCAAGCCTGATAGTGTTGGCACTAAGGTTGCTATTTGGTATAACGTTGGAAACCAAATTATTATAATCTTGTTACTATAAGTTGTTAATTGTGGGTACATTACTGAAAGATAGCATTGAACTTATACTTGCTCAGGCAGTGGGATCTGTTCTTGGTTATGTGTTTTACTTTGCTACAGCTAGATTGCTGGGACCTGCGGATTTTGGGATCTTAGGAGCATTGGTTTCTATACTGTATATAATGGCTTCTTTGCAGATAACTCTCCAGATTGTTGCTGCTAAGTATGTCTCACAATTTAAGGCTGTTTCAGATATAGATAGAATAAAGAAATTTAACTTCAGAGCGTTGCAGAATGTTGGATTGTGGTCCTTAGCCTTGTTTTTAGTTTTAGCTTTAGCATCACCAGCCCTTTCGAAGATATTAAGGGTCGATATAGGCCATTTACTTATAACTTTCCTTATATTCCCATTTATGTTCTTAGTATCCATAACAAGAGGAATATTTCAAGGTTTAAGTGACTTCAAAAATCTAAGTATTAACATAGCTATAGAGCCAATCGTTAAGGTTTCTCTTGGATTATTCTTAGTTTTACTTGGGTTTGGCTTATTTGGAGCGTTAGTTGGAATAATCTTATCCTTCTTGGTGCCATTTTTACTTTCTTTTGTACAGCTCAATCATCTAATAAAGAGAACAAGGAAAAAAGTGGGGAAGAGGAATGTTTACAAGTATGCCCTTCCTGTTTTCGCAGTTCTCTTCATATTCGTTGTTGCTATAAATCTTGATAATCTATTCGTAAAATATGCCTTCTCTAATGAAGTTACTGGTTATTACTCTGTTGCTTCCCTTTTTGCTAAGGCTTTATTCTACATTTCACTTGCAGTTAGTATGGCCATGTTTCCTAGGGTATCAGAGCTTCACGCGCTCAAGCTCCCACATAAGCATGTCTTTAGGAAAGCAGTTTTGTACGTGGCTGTCCTTTCAGTATTATTCCTGTTATTAGTTTCTGTCTTCTCTAAAGAGCTTATATTAATATTGTTTGGTGGGAGTTATCTGGAGGCCGCGATCTTTATTCCAATTCTTGTTGGAGCACAAATGTTCTTATCCCTTGCCTTAGTGGCAGCTTTTTACTCTATCTCGAGAGGGATAGATTTGAGGATTCTGCTTTTCGCTCTTCCACTATTGATAGAAGTGGTTCTACTAAAGACTATGGGTTTAACTCCAGTTGGTGTTGCTGAGGCAGTGTTATTAGTCTCTCCAGTCTTTCTAATTGTATCTCTTTACATCCTTGGAGCCCAAGAAAAGAGTTTTAAACACGTTCTTGTTTAGGGTAGTATGGGCGATAGTGCTAAAAACATAGCGAGAGGATCAGCAGTGATGTTCTTTGGTTTAGTTCTTTCTAAGGTGTTAACATATGTATATAAAGTTGTTGTAGCGAGATATTTTGGAGTCTCCGAGTATGGGTTGCTTTCTCTTAGTCTTTCTATCTTGGCCATCCTTGGAACTATTTGCGTACTTGGCTTGGATAGTGCTGTAGTAAGATTTGTAGCGGAACAAAAGATAAAAGGCAAACCAGAAAAGATAGTAGGTATACTCTACGATACTTTTAAGGTCAGCATAACTCTAGCGATAGTAGTTGCTGTAATGTTAGTTGCTTTGTCTTCAGATATATCTTCAATTGTGTTTAAATCTGCACTAGGGGAGGCATTTTTGTGGTTGGTTGCGATAACCCTGCCAATTTATGTTGTATATAGGTTAGTGATGAGTTTATTCCTTGCCTTAAGGACTCCAAAATACAACGCCTTATTGGACAAGATAACACAGGCAGTTTTTCTTATAGCAATAACAGGTTTTGTCGTGTTATTAGGATATGGTGTACTTGGTGCAATGGCAGCGTATACACTTTCCCTCGTCTTAACTCTTGTCTTGGCATTTTACTTGCTTAGGAATTTGCTTGGGAAGAGAGTGAAATATACAAAAGAGAAATCCTTAAGGAGAGAGCTGTTGTCATTCTCTATACCTTTGTTTATAGCATCCGTTTTATGGATAATCCTAACACAAGTGGATATGATTATGATAGGTTACTTTAAATCACCTTTTGAGGTAGGCCTATATAGCGCAGCTGTTCCTATAGCAAGCTTGTTGTACTTGTTCCCAATTGCTATTAACTCAGTTTTTGTCCCAGAGATGCTTGTAGTTTATGTGAAGGGAAAGAAGAAAGAGTTCGAGAGGACAATAGACAAGGTTGTCGGCTGGAGGTTCTTCTTGAATTATCCCCTACTTCTTTTATTTTTGCTTGCCCCGAAAGTCGTCATTGATCTTCTATTCGGGAGGAGCTTTATATCCTCAGCAGTAGCGTTGAGCATACTAGCTGTGGGTTTCTTTACGATGACAACATTTGCCCAGCCAATAAGTGGACTTTTGAGATTAATTAAGAAGACGAAGTATATAGGCTACGTTACTTTCTACATGCTCATTCTCGACATCATCTTAAATTACTTACTCATACCAAAATATTCGTTCACAGGAGCGGCTATTGCAACGTCCACTTCTCTCATAGTAGGAACTGTACTTTTCTTGTTTGTTGGCAAGAGGGAAGGTATCTCTTATACTCTCTCGCAAGTCAAGATCAAGAGAGTAGTGATTCTAAGCTTGCCTTTCCTTCTTCTCATATTAGGTGAGAATATTCTTTTGGCAGGGGCTGCGACATTGGCCTCTTATGGATTGTTCTTTGCTACCCTATCAAAGGAAGGAAGGGATGTAGTGCTCTCTTTTGTTAGGCCCCACCTAAAGAAGTAACTTGTGTATATCAGTTATCTTTGGATTTAGGAGGCCGTGCTTAAAGTTTGTGGACCAAAATCCATAGTTTGTATGCTCTCCAAACATGTTGCCTTTCATTCCATGATCGGATAATACCAATATCTTGGCGTTAGGGTACTTGCTTCTCACATTACCAACTAGTTCGTCCATGTCCTTATAGAGGATTTTCATAAGAAGAGTGTTACCGAAGTTTAAGTGTCCAACAGTGTCTATGGCGCTGAAGTAAGCTAATACAAAGTCGTGCCTCTTATTAAGTGATTTCAAAAACTCTTCTTTTACCTCTTGGTCATGTTTTATGTTAAGTTTGTTATACTCTTTTCTTATCTTAGTCTTCTCATCATCGTTTTCCGCTTCGAAGAACTCTCTAAGGAGTTCTCTTGATCTTTGATGGAAGGTTGTATCGTATGAGAAAGCAGGGAGATCTATGACTTTTGGGTTCTCGAATTTGGAAAGGAAAGTTTCTTCGATGGGAAGTTTAAAGTTCCACATCTCTTTATCGCCACGAGATAAAATCTCTTTCTCTATATTCTTACCACACAGGAATGAACCCCATAGCACCATAGTCCTAGGCTGTGAGAACTCGCTTATGTCTGTCTTTCCATAGTACTCCTGCTTAAGGTTCTTGCATCCGAATCTCTTAACTAGATTGTACTCAAGAGCGTCTATAGCTATAACTATGATCATTCTTCGTCACCAGTGTTGATTATTATACCTCCAGCCACAACGTCTTCTCTTTGTAACACAAATCTTCCAAGAGGAGGTATGAACTCAAACTTATCAAGAACTACTTCCTTATCTGTTTTTATTATCACGTCTGCAACATCATTCTCTTCGATTGTTTCTTTATTCTCTTTGACTGACAATGTTGACGAGTCTATGACTCTTATTATGTCCATTGCACAACCGACTTCCTGCGTTGAGCATTTGAAGGTGATTCTCTCACCAAGTTTATATGGAGCTCTACTTAGCCAGAAGATTCTACCATAAAAAGAAGAGGTTACTCTGGGTTGAATCTCACCTTCTTTAACTATTATATCCCCCCTATCTATGAATAGTTTATCTCTTGTTGTTATGCCTGTACTCTTTCCAGCTATAGCCTTCGTTGGTTGCCTGTTAAACTCCTCTAGAGACAAAACCACCGTCTTCTTTGATGATGGGAGGATTCTTATCTCATCATCTTTGTTTATAACACCACTTAGGACCTTCCCCACCACTACTCTCTTGTCGAAGTTGTAAACATCCTGTACGCAAAATCTTAGTGGTTTTGAGCTAAGGTTCTCTCTTACATCGAATTTGTCGAGAGCTTCTAGTACTGTTGGTCCTTTATACCAATTCATCTTACTTGTTTTGTGTGCTACAAAATCCCCTTCCTTGGCTGATATTGGTATGATAAATCTTGGTGTGAGTTTGATCTCTTTAAGGAAGCTGAGTATCTCCTCTTTGACCCTTAGGAAGTTGGATTCGTCATAATCTACAAGATCCATTTTGTTAATTACAACGATGATTTGCTTAATGCCAAGTAGGCTCAGTAGGAATGCGTGCCTCTTGGTTTGCTCCTCGACACCTTCTGTTACATCTACTATGAGTATTGCAGCTTCCGCCTGTGAAGCTCCAGTAATCATGTTTTTAATAAACTCTACATGTCCGGGAGCATCGATTATGGCATATTCCCTTTTGTTTGTTCTAAAGAATGTTTGTGTTGTATCTATTGTAATACCTTGTTTTCTTTCTTCTTCGAGATGGTCGAGCACAAACCCGAATTCTATATCTTTACCTAGCGCCTCGCAAACTTCTTTTATCTCCTTGAGTTTTGATTCAGGTAGAGAATCTGTGTCGTAGAACAGTCTTCCTATTAATGTTGATTTTCCATGGTCAACATGACCAACGATAACTATCTTCATTCTTTCCATACTTTTCACCTACATATACCCAAGCGCTCTGAGCTTCTGCATAGCATTTGCCTCCTCTTTGTCTTGAGCCCTACCACTTCTCTCTGTCACCTTGCTAACTTTTATTTCTTCGATTATCTTATCTATCGTATCAGCGTTCGATTCCACAGGTTGGGTACAAGGTACGCAACCTAGACTTCTGTACCTCTTTCCGTTCTTAGCAAAGTATAGTGGATTGACTGGGAGATTTTCTCTTTTGATGTATTCCCAGACGTCGATCTCAGTCCACTGCAAGAGAGGATGTACTCTAATATGCTGTTCTAAATCTTTGTGTGTTTTGTATTGATCCCATAACTCTGGAGGTTGGTTTTTATAATCCCACTTAAAGTCTCTATTTCTTGGAGAGAAGAATCTCTCCTTAGCTCTTATGCCGTGTTCGTCTCTTCTTATACCTAAGAGAAGCGCATCAAATCCATGCTCTTTAATAACGTTCTTTAGAGCATCTGTTTTTCTAACGGTACAGCATAATAGTTTGTTATCAGGCCCAATGCCTCTCTGCTCAGCAAGCTTTACATTACTTGCGACTATAAGATTAAGGTTCCACTTCTTAACACACCAATCTCTAAATTCGTACATCTCTTTGAAATGGAAGCCTGTATCTATGTATATAACTGGAATTGGAACTCTTCCTAAAAATGCTTTTTTAACCAGCCACAGGAGGGTGGTAGAGTCCTTTCCCACACTCCAGAGCATCCCTAGCTTGTTAAATTTTCTATAGGCCTCTCTTATGATGTATATGCTCTCACTTTCAAGTTGGTCGAGATGGTCTAGTTTCTCCATAAAGTTCACCTACAAGTAACCAAGTTTCTTTAA
>CAZQAZ010000019.1:0-4622 GCA_964591855.1 Candidatus Woesearchaeota archaeon
AGTATGGTTTTAGTGAGTATAAAAAGGACCTAGCTAGAGCTTATACCTTAAGATAGCTCCAAATCCACCAATGTCTTTTAGTTGTTCTCCTTCTCTAGTTTCTGTTGAGATGATCTTAACTTCTGTCCCATATTGTTCCGCCAAGTTTGCATATTCTTCTATCTTATCTAAACCAATATCTTCAGATAGAAGAAGAGTTTCAACAGCTCCCCTCTCCAAAGCTTCTCTTACTTCTTTTTCACCATATGTTGCCATGTCTTTGGAAAGAGCCGCAAGGAATTTATTTACAGCTTCTTTTTCTTCCTTTAATTCTTCATTCTTTATGAGGTCTTGAGATACGTTCACAAGCTCTTCAAGACCAGACTCATCTGTGTAAGCTATGTCTTTCACACCTATTACTTTATTTTTGAGTTCCTGCCTTATCAGATTCATGTTTAAGAATTCATCTTTAACAGGTCCAGGACCCCCAAATATTATACCTTTGATGTTTGGTCTTTGCATGAAAGCATCATTGATTGTGTCCGCAACTTCTTTATAGAAAGACTTTATGAGGTTATCTCTTACATTTCTAAATCTGTTTGCGGACTGACCACCAGCTCTAAATTTGCCAGGAACAAGTGAATGGATGTGCTTCAAGACTTTAATGTTCTTCCCAACAAGGAGACCTATTGTAGCTTCTCTCACATCCATTACCACAAGACCGAATACATCTTTATCTTCTAGCATTTCCTTTAAAGGCTCAAGTACGAAACTTTGATCACATCGGTAAAGGTTTATGTTGTTCTTTTCTGGAGGCTCTATTGCCCAGACCCTTATATCAGTCTTGCCTTCTATTGGAGAAACATTACCTGCGAACAGGATTAGCCCATTTTCGGGGGTTTTCTTGTAGAGTTTTAGTTCTTGGATAAGCTTCTCGAGTGCCCCTATAACATTTGTTCTTGTAGCTTTGGACTTTATGTTTTGAGCAGTGCCTTGCTCTTCCATAAGTTGATTCCTCTTCTTGTTGATATCATAACCAGCAGGTATGTAGACAGAAATAAGCTCGGTATGTCTACCTCTAATCTTTTCCAGTTCTTCTATTAATTTCTTCAACTTTATTTGTTCCTTCTTCATAACATAAACACAAGAAATTACCTTTTTTAAAGCTATTTGATTAGAGGAAGTCCTTTAACCCTTTAGAGATCTCTGTTACAAATATCTTTTTTCTTGCTGGAAGAGATGCGTTAACGATCCTTGTGTTTCCTATTTTAGTTTCTAATACCTTTGATTCGTGGCAGTGCCCATGTACCCACATGTAAGGCTGGGTTTTCTTTATCACGCCTTCGAATTTCTTTGAGCCTAGAAAAGGATAAGCCATTCTTCTTTCTCCGTACATTGTTTTGTATGTTGGAGAATAATGTGAAATAACAATCTTGTAATCTGCAGTATTTTCTCTTAGAAGCCTTTCTACTTTCTTGATTCTTTCTGAGTATATCTCTTCAATATTCTTTATGTTCTTTTTCTGCCAAGGAGTTGGCTTATCTAATGACCCAGTAGTTCCTACAACAAAGACATCTTTGTTATCGAATGTTAGATGAACACCTTCGTCATCTAACCATTTAACTCCTCTTAGGAACTTTCTAACCTGTGTATATTCTTCATTCCCATAACAACCGTAAATTGGCCCCTTGTAAACCTTTCTCACAATGTTAAGTACCTTCCTGAGCTGCTTGTAATCTCCCTTAAGAATTATGTCCCCTAAGAAAAATAACATATCTATGTTTCTAAGCTGATCGATATTAGCTTCGAACAGATCCCCATACTTTGGGTAATGTATGTCGGCCACAAATGCAAACCTCATAAGTTTTATATCTAAACCTTTATTATATTCTTTATGGATATCTCAAGTGTGGATGTTTCGGATCTGAAAGAAAAACTAATGCCTTTACTGTATAAGTTGTTGGATTATGTGAAGGGCAAGCTTAACACAGCTACTTTTAAAAAGATGATACCTTGGGCCATTGGAACATTTTTTATTTACGCAGGATTATATCCTTCTCTTGGCAGGTGGTTTACTAGTCTTATTGCACCAAATTTAAGCTATGAGAGTGTTAGTTGGGTATACTTATTTCTAGGAGTGGACTTAGTTGGTTCTTTTGCTATACCTTTGCTTTTTATAAAGTTAGGATGGATACCTCCCTTTTCCATGTACGGCCCAATAGCCCAACACTTGTTTCAATGTAAAGAAATAACATTATTGGAAGTTATGAACATAAGATTCTTTGTACCTTGTGATACACAGTACCTTATGTTCTATCTCTGGTTGTTATCTGTGGTAATGCTCTTCTTCCACAGGTTCCCTTATTTAAGCAGGGGCATAGAGTTCCTTGGGAAAATAACATATAACTACTTCTATCTTGCTCTTATGATGGTTAAAGTTGTGGCCTTGGGAACGATACTTCTTGCTACTACTCCTTTCTCTTTCCTACTGTCTTTTATGTTAGCTATTGTTATAATCTTATTAGATCTCTTTACAATAAATGTAGCAATCAAAGCAAGCAAACAGAACGAGCAAAATATTTAAAGAGACAAGAACAAGATGTTTTGTTGGGCCAGTAGCTTAGTGGTGGAGCGCACGGCTGATAACCGTGAGGTCGTGGGTTCGATTCCCACCTGGCCCACTTTTTAATATATCTTTGCCCCAACTTCTACATCCTTGTCAGGTTCTAGTAATGCCACTTTACCGTTCTCGTCTTCTGCTGCAAGGATCATACCTTTAGATTCTATTCCTCTTATCTTCTTAGGCTTTAAATTAGAGAGGTAAACTACTCTTCTGCCTTCTAGTTCTTCTTTTTTATAATATGGCTTTAGACCTGCCACTATCGTTCTCTCTTCATCACCAATGCTTATTGTTATCTTATACAGTTTGTCCGCGCCTTCCACATCTTCAACTTTCTTTATCTCCCCAACTCTTAAGTCCAATTTCTTGAAATCATCGTATTCTACCAAGTTCTCACCCTCTCTTTTGTGCGATTCTTCATATTCTTTCTTTAATTTGTTAACATCTATTTTTTGAAGTATGGGTTTTGGCTTCTTACATACGTATCCATTCCATTCTCCTATACTCTTCCCAAGCTCCTTTTGAGTATAGGGCACGTTAAATAAGTCTAGTATTTTCATAGAAAGGCTTGGAGTGAATGGATATAGCATGATTGCTATGTCTTTGACGAGGTTTGCACACACAAATAAAGTCTCAAGCCTTTTATCTTCGTTTTTCCATGGCTCTCTCTTTTGGAAAAATGCATTTCCAAGATACGCCAAGTCCATAACTTTCTTAAGAGCATTTGTTAGGAATCCACTTTCAATTATCTTTCTATATTCTTCCTTGGTTGATAGTGTTTTGTCTAGAATTTCTTCCCCTTCTTTGCTTAACTCACAAGACTCTAGCTTCCCATCGTAATACTTGTTTATCAAGGTCAAGACACGATTTACTAAATTCACATAACTTCCAATTAAGATTTGATTCACAGCTTTATCTAATTCTTCCCAAGAGAAGTTTACGTCTTTGTTTTCAGGCCTGTTGTAAAGGAGGTAGAATCTCCAATACGTTGCAGGAAGAAGCTTTAATGCCTCATCACAGTATAGTCCTACATTCATAGACTTGGAGAACTTTGATCCCCCAACCCAATTTAAGTATTCAGTTGCCGATATTTGGTCTGGTAGGTGATAGCCTTCTCCAGAGGCTATTAGTTGTCCAGGGAAGATTATTGTATGGAAAGGTATGTTATCCTTTCCAATACAATATATCTGCTTAATGTCATCGCCAAACCAAAACCTCCTCCAGTCTCTGTCTTTCTCTATGCATGCAGATACATATCCTAATGCAGCTTCGGCCCAGACGTATATCTTCTTACCTTCTGCCCCTTCAAATGGTGCATCTATTCCCCATTCTAAATCTCTTGTTACAGCTCTTGGTTTGAGATTCTTGAGAAGTTGTATTGTGAAGTTCTTAACATTGCCTTTCCATTCAGGGTGGCTTTTAACATATCTCTCTAAATCAGGCTTAAGCTTCTCTAGATCTAGATACCAGTGCTTAGTTTCTTTCAGTACGAGATCTTTACCACCACAAATCTCACACTTTGGATTTATTAACTCTTCAGGCTCGAGTAAAGCACCACATTTATCACATTGGTTTCCTTTAGCATGTTCGTACCCACATTTTGGACAGGTTCCTGTTACGAACCTGTCAGCTAAGAATTTCTTACACTTGTTACAGTACATTCTTTTCTCAACCTTTGAGAATATGTAGCCATTCTTCTCCATCTTCAAGTATATGTTTCTAACAAATTTCTTGTGGACTTCAGATTCCGTAGTTGTGTAATTATCAAATTCTATCTCAAAGCCCTTTAAAACTTCTACAATCTTCTTATGGGTTTCTTCCACTAACTCCTTTGGAGATACGCCCTTTTTCTTAGCTTCATATTCTATCCTAGTACCATGAGCATCTGTCCCGCTAACATACATGCAATCGTATCCAAACAATTTGTAATATCTTGAGAACACATCTCCAGATAACAAAGATCCTATCAAATTACCTAAGTGTGGCACATTCGAAGCATACGGCCATGCACTAGCCACCAATA
>CAZQAZ010000020.1:0-3462 GCA_964591855.1 Candidatus Woesearchaeota archaeon
ACTCTATTATCATCAAGTCTTTAGATTTGAAGAGTTTCTTACATAGGTCAAGTTTATCCTTTGAGTTGGAGTACACTGTGATTAGGGTTTCACCTTTTTTAACTTCATCTCCATACTTCTTATGGAGATAAAGTCCAGCTTCTTTTGTAGCAGGAGCTCCTGCTAATCTTGCTAGTTTAACTATGGCTTTATTCCTTGAGTCAACAACTTTACCACTCTTGTAAGCTTTAAACTCATGCTTGTACTTTGCAGGCTTTAGGTCACTTAACTTTACGTTTGGATTACCTCCCTGTGCCTTTATTATCCTCTTCATCTGTTCCCAAGCCTTCCCACTTGCAAGTTGTTTCCTTGCAAGCTCTTCTCCTTTCCCTTTCTTTGCTTTTCCAACCAATTCCAAAATAAGACCTGCAAGCATTATCGACTTACTCTCCAAATCTTTTGGACGGTCATCTGTCTGCATCAAAACCTTAAGCACATCTCTTGCTTCAAGTACAGGACCTATACCATTCCCTATGGGCTCATTACCATCTGTTATAATCACATCACATTTCATCCCAAGCATCTCGGCTAACTCTCTAAACCTACCTTCCAACACTCTTGCCTCCCCTATTGACTTGATCTTAGTCTCCTCACCAACAGGTATATCTATCAACACATGTGTTGCACCAACAGCATATTTCTTTGCCATGATTGAAGCTAGAAGTAAGCCTTCTGGATCAAGGTGAAGTGGGTTCCTAACTTTGATCATTTTGTCATCTGCCGAGGCTATGTTAGTTCCACCACCCCAGGCAATGCATCCACCAACCTTCTTTACAATCCTCTCTATTTGCTTAGCATTGAGATCGACATTAGCTAAAACTTCCATAACGTCTGCTGTTCCAGCTGGGGAAGTTATTGCTCTAGATGAAGTTTTAGCCATTCTTATACCAAGTGAAGTAACAATGGGGACAACTACCATGGTTGTCCTGTTTCCTGGAACACCCCCGGTACAGTGCTTGTCTGCAAGTATTCCTCTTAACTTAAGCATCTCTCCAGTTTCGGCTATAGATTTAGTTAAGTAAAGTGCTTCGTGTAAGGTAGAGCCACGCATGTAAACTGCAGATATAAAGGCTGTTGTCTCAACATCCGATAAGATATCATTAACAATGTCTGTAACGATAGCCTTTATTTCTTTGTAAGTGAGTTCCTTTCCATTCATTTTATCTATTATGTATTTAACAGAATCTGGCTTCTCAACAGGGTGTATTTCTAATTCTTCTCCATCTTTAATCCCAAGCGCCTTGTAAGCATCCTCAAAAACTCCTGCCCTATTCTTGCTCGACCAGAAATCAACTATGGCAACAATTGATTTCTTTGGACCTTTAACTCTAACTCTGTCAAGAGGGTGAAGATCAAGAGCCTTAGCAACTTTTGGTGGGAGAGCAATTACCTTCAGCCCACCTGTAGTAATCCTCAAAAGCTTTGCCTTCACTTTCATGATTAACATTAAAACAAGACAAGTATTTAAAACCTACTAGTAGATATGCTTAATGTAAATCCTCTTCTTTCTTCTAGTTGTTCTTGGCCGAGGATGTTTATACACCCACCAAAGATAATAAGATAGAATTCCACCAGCAACTATTAGCTTGTACTCTAAAGGGATCTTCTCAAACATAGAAACTATCCAAGGACCATTCTCTCCATCTATGGGTAAAACTTTCTCTGCTAGAATTGACTCAAGCCCCAAGGTTCTCACTTCCAGTTTTCAAGTGCTAATCTAAGTTCTTTGTGTGTCTTAGCATACTCTTTTAAAGACACACCTTTAAGTACAGCGTCAACAGCCTGTCTCATGGCTGTTGCACCAGCTCTTGTTCCCTTAGGATGACCATGTATACCTCCACCTGCTTGTATTATAACATCAATACCAAACATTTTCATAAGCTTTGGTACCATTCCAGGATGTAATCCACCAGAGGCAACAGAAAGTGTTTTCTTAATTCCTATGTCTTCTTCAAGCGCTTTCTTGATGTCTAGAATTTCTTTCTTGGAACCTTCCATCTTTCCAACGGCTGTACCTATGTGTAATTGATCAACACCTATTAGTCTAGCAACCTTCGCAATTACTTTCATAGATATACCATGTTTCTTATTGCGTGTTAGGGCTGCATGCATTGCCCTATGTCCATGTATTGCCAACTTCGTGTTGTTTCTAAGAGTTTGTAAAGCTGAGAATCCAGCCGTGAGAATGTCTACCATAACAAACTTGTTTCCACTTTCTTCAACAAGTTTCTCTCTCTTAAGAAGCTCAAAAGTCTCTGCTGTTACATTTGGAAGGTAGACTTTTACCTCACCTGTCTCCTTCTCAGCTTTCTCTTTCATTTTCATTGTCAACTTTAATCTCTTCCTGAAAGTGTTAAAGCTTTGATTGGTTAGATTCTCATCGTCCTTAACTATGTCACATCCTCCAACCCAAGCTTCGTATGCCACCCTAGCATGCTGCTCAGAGCTAAGCCCAAGCTTTGGCTTTACAATAGTGCCTATCAAAGGTCTATCTTTTATTCTTGTAATTCTTCTAACACCTTTTATTCCATATCTTGGACCTTTGAATGACTTGATAAGCTCTCTTGGAAAGATCACATCCTCTAGCCTTAAGTTCTTCACTGTTTTCATGCCAAAAACATTACCTGCAATAGAACTTAGTACTTGCGGCATGTTTCCTTTCTCAAACAATTCAATAGGATAGGCAATCTTAATGTATGGCTTTTTAATGTAGAATACTCTTGCTCTCTTGTCAACAACACTTCTTGTTAGTGTTGTGACCTTAGTCCATGTCCCAACAGAACTCTCGCCTGCCACATGCATAGCAGCTGTGTTAAAAGGAACACCATTTGGTTCGACTCTAAATGTACATATAAGATCTGATTCCCTTGGTTTGTACTTCAGATCTATGTAGTTGAAGCCACCATATCTCATATGAAAGTCTAACTCTTACAACTTAATATAACTTACTCTAAACTCCTGCCCATAGAAATAACAGAAAGCTCTCCAACACCTTCTATGGTCTTAAGTTCACTTTCGACATTGTCCATTAAACCTTCTTTATCTTCTAGAGAGAATGTTATCTTAAGAGCTTTTAATCCAAAAGCTATTGGCTCAACATCCGCAGATAAAAGCTCTCCATACTTGCTGATTACATCTTTAACTTGATCTTTCCAGCTTTCTATGTCTACGTTTGCATCCTTAGGCATCATTCTCATGGTTAAAATTACTGTTCCCATTTTTAAGGCCCCACAAAACCACATTTTGGACAAGTGTATTTTACTCCATTTTGTCTACAGTGCCCACATCTAATAATCTCGTACTCCCCACAGCTTGGACACATAAAGCTAACGGATTCCTTATTTGTGATCTCTTTCTTACACGATATGCAATATTTCTTTTCCATGTGTCTTAGAGTTGAAAAGGATTTTTAAATGTTGTGGT
>CAZQAZ010000021.1:0-2283 GCA_964591855.1 Candidatus Woesearchaeota archaeon
TTTTGTGCGAATGCTGCTGCTAAGTCTATAGCACCGGATACGTCGTATGCTAATCCGGCTGGGTCTGTACCTTGTGTACCAACTACTATTGTTGCTTTCATCTGTCCATTCTCTACGAATGGTGCTGGCAAGTCAGCTAATGTTGCTGCAAATGCTGGTGTCACAAAGGACGCAGCCAAAGCAGTTGCTCCGACTAAAACAGCTGCCTTCTTGGCAACTCTTTTAGCCTTTAAGATGTAATTCTCCATTTTCTAATCACCTCATCTTTTTCTAATTGGTCCTAGAGCTACATAGCTCTAGAACCTTTATTTTGTTAATAAATATACTAAAATAGGGCTTTATATAGGTTATCCGGAACAAATTGTTCCCTATTTGTTCCCCTTCTTTTTCTTTGATTTTTTGCTTGTTTTAGGGCTCTTCTTGGACTTTTTGGCTTTCTTAGTAGTTTCTTTCTCTTTAAGGGCTTGCTGAAGCTTAACTTTGTCCTCTAAAGCTTTTCTTTGTAAAAGCTTGATCTGAGCTTTTAATAAGTTTATTTGTTTTAAGAGTTCGTGTAAGATAGCTGTAGTATCATTCGCTGCATTTTGAAGCTTTAAAGGCTCTACCTTGATAGGTTTTGACTCCAAAACCTCTATTGTACTTGGCCCGTAGTCCAAAATGAATCCAAACATCTGCTCTATGTCCTTGAATTCTAATTCCATTTCAAAGAATACGGAGTAGTACATATCTCCGACCTTCACAGGCTTCTCGTATCTAACTTCGTATACTTTATACTCTCCTCTTATCTTTTCTTCTACCTTCTTTAATGAACTCTCCACGAACTCTGGTGGAGAACCCATCATCTCTATAGTTATTCTTGCCCTCATCTTAAAAACACCAAACTTCTTGCTTATAAAAAGGTATCGATTACACGAACTTCAGTAATGTCAAGAGTACAGCCAAGGCTGTTATTGATATGACCGAGTAAAGGGTTTTATTGTCTGTTTGTTCTTGCTTGTCTTCTTGGGGCATGAGATTTATCTTTGTTATGTTTGTGATGTTTTGTGCCATCTCAAATGAATTAAAGTAAACAAGACTTCCGTTTTCGAATAGGAAGTATCTAACAGTTGTGTTGAAGGGAACTCTATACACGAATGAGTGCATAGAGTCTAAAGTTCCATTGTATACATTAATGCTATCGTTTATGACTAAGAAAGTATAATTGATGTTGTGTGTGTTAAAGTTAGCTGCCGAGAAGACTAAAGTATTGTTTTCTATGCTATTCTTCACGATCGTTAAGTTACCTATCTCTCTTCTTTTTAGGATGATGTATTGAACATAGTCGTAATCTTTATCATATGTTCTTATTCTCACCTTAAGCTTATACCTCCCAGGTTCTCCCCTAACAGCTCTCTCTGTTAGGTGCACCACAGCGGATGAGTCTCTCTCTAGATTTATTGTTTTCTTGTTGTGAGTCCAACTTTCCGATAGGACGTCCAAGCCATCGTAAATGTAAGAGTAGACTTGTATATCGCCATCTACTCTTACATTGGTTATGTTCACAGTTATTACAAAAGGCTCGTTTAAGTAGATCTCATCTGGAATTCCTTCCACTTTATAATACAAATCCTCGTATTCCTTCTCTTTGTAGACTATCTCCGTTTCTTTGCCATGGACTAGAATGCTTTTCTCATAGTTACATGGAACATATGTGTTGTCAGCTTTAACAGATGCGTAGATCTCATAAACTCCGGGTCTATCCCATGTGAAGGTGAAAGACCCGTTCTGTGTTAGATTAACTTCAAACTTCCTAAGGAAATTGTCGTAAGAGAAGTTTAATGGGAAGTAAGACTCATTAAAGTCGATAGGCATAAGATAGAAAGACATGTTTGATTTCGTTGAAGAGAAGTTCCCTATTGACTTAGAAACATTGAGCTGATATTCTATTCTAAAGTTAGTATCTGTGTATCCAACATTCGGATACACAGATAAATTAAGCTCTCCAGTCTCACACCAGAGAGCATGGCTTGAAGATAGAAGTGTTGTGAGAATGGTAACCAACAGTACACATACTTTAACACCTACTGTCCTGTCATAACTATCACTCATCGCCATCGACTTCTCACCTAAATTCAGCTACACTCTCAAAGGCCTCCTTCCTAAGCCTCTTCAATTCTTTCTCCCTCTCCTTAGGCTTGAGTTTCTCTAATTTTTTCAACTTAGCTCTTATTTTTCTTCTAAGTTTTGGGTCTGTTTTGAACTTGTAAAGCGTGAGAATGTACTCCAAATTCTTAAAGATTTTTT
>CAZQAZ010000022.1:0-2010 GCA_964591855.1 Candidatus Woesearchaeota archaeon
TATATAAAATTTTTGAATTTTGTCATTAATTAGAATGGATAAGTCGTCTCGACTACTTGTACAACTTCATACATTCTTCTCTAAGAACCCCTTTTACTACCTTTATATCTACAAATCCCTTTGAAATGATATCTTCACAAGACACATTTACCTGTTTTTCTGTGACATCTAAAATATCTTTAATAGAGACACCAAAAACTATAGTAGATATGCCTGCCCAAATACACGCACTTACACACATAGAACAAGGTTCACATGTTGCATATAGAGTACAACCTTCTAGGGAAGATTTCTTGATTTTTGCTGTTGCATCTCTGATAGCATTTATCTCCGCATGGGCTGTCGGATCGTTACTTCTAATAGTCGTGTTATGCCCTTTTGCGATTACTTCCCCATTCTTGACAATAACTGCGCCATAAGGGTAATCTCCTTTTTTTGCTTCTTCAATTGCAAGTCTCATAAACTCTTCATGAGTCATGATGCACCCAGAGTGAAATTCTGTCCAAGTATTCCATTAATATCTTTATGAGTCTACGTATTAAAAACTTATGCTGCTGGGTTTCCTCTAACCACAACATTTAAAAATAGATTAGTTTTATGAATAAGTACGAAATACAGCGAGGCGTAAGCCGCGGAGTTGTATAAAAATGGTTAAAAGAACTGGACCCACCGACATACATGTAAGAAAGCTAATTTCTACTCTTAAGAAGATGGACAAACCCATAGCCAAAAGAGTAGCTAAAGATCTAGAAAGACCTAGAAGAATAAGAAGAGTTGTAAACCTATTCAAGATAGATAAGTATGCAAACGAAGGAGACATAGTAATAGTCCCTGGAAAAGTACTTGGCGTTGGAGACCTAACTAAGAAAATAACAATATCTGCATTATCGTATTCAAAATCCGCTTTAGAAAAAATAAAGGCATCAGGCTCAAAAGTTATCCCTCTAGAAGAGGGAGTAAAACAAAAGGGAGTGAAGTTGATTGGCTGAAATATATTTGGATGCAACAGACTCCGTACTTGGAAGATTAGCATCTTACGTAGCTAAAAGAGCATTGGAAGGAGACAAGGTTTACGTATTTAATGCTGAAAAGGCAGTTATACTTGGAGACAAAAAAGCAATATTCGAAAAGTATTGGAAGTTAAGGGCGGACATAGGAAATCCTTTGAAGGGACCTTATTATCCAAAGATGCCACACTTAATAGTTAAGAGAGCAATAAGAGGCATGCTACCAAGAAAAAAGCCTAGAGGAAGAGATGCACTATCTAGAGTGATAGTGCATATCGGTGTTCCAAAAGAATTTAAAGACAAAGAGCTTAAAACTGTTTATAAGTTTGATGAGAACAAAGCTCTAAAATACATAAGAGTAGCTGATCTAGCTAAGCACTTAGGGTGGAAGGGAGAATGAAAAAGCCAATCGTTGTAACAGGAAAAAGAAAAACATCCATAGCTAGAGCTGTGATCAAAGAAGGTAAAGGTATAATTAGAATAAACAAGAAGAAGTTAGAAGCTCTTGAGCATGAATTAGCTAGAATGAAGATCCAAGAGCCTTTAATTCTTGCTGGAGACTCAATAGTAAGTAAGGTTGACATCAAAGTCAATGTTAAAGGAGGAGGGTGGATGTCTCAAGCCGAAGCTGCTAGAAATGCAATAGCAAGAGCTCTTGTAGAGTTTACCAAATCTAAGGAATTAAAGAAGAAATTCTTAGATTATGACAGACACTTATTGGTTGCAGACACAAGAAGAACTGAACCACAAAAGCCATATAGATCAGCTGCACGTGCTCAAAGACAAACTTCAAAGAGGTGAATCTCATGATAATTCCAATTCGATGTTTCACATGTGGAAAACCAATTGGACACTTGTGGGAAGAGTTTAAGAAGAGAGTTGAAAATGGAGAGGATAGAAAGAAAGTATTAGATGAACTTGGACTTAAGAGATACTGCTGTAGAGCATTATTCCTAGGCCACGTAGATCTCTTAGAAACAGTAGCAAAGTATAAGAGATTCTA